>CANGRU010000033.1 GCA_947456315.1 Beijerinckiaceae bacterium
AAAGACAAGCCAGAACGGCTATCGTGGTACGGGCATGGTGCAGATCACCAATGCTGCGAAACATGATGCCAAGCTGGATGCCAACAAACTGCCGGAAGTTCAACCTCCGGCAGATGCCAGCGGCGACAAAGCCTCAAAAGCCTATCAGAATGTGAAAGTGCTCGGTCATCTCTCGGAAGGCCAGTTCTTGCGCGTGATGACGGCGATCACGGAATGGGTCGCACCTGAACAGGGCTGCGGCTACTGCCACAATCTGGAAAATCTGGCGGATGACGGCCTTTACACAAAGGTTGTTGCGCGCCGCATGTTGCAGATGACGCAGCATATCAATGAAGACTGGAAGACCCATGTCGCAGCCACAGGTGTGACATGTTACACCTGCCATCGTGGCAATCCTGTTCCGCAAAACATCTGGTTTGCTGATCCGGGCCATGTGGCACGCGGTTCTGCAGCTGATCCGGCTGGTCAGAATTCGCCAGCCGATCTGGTGGTGCGCTCGTCGCTGCCGCGTGATCCTTTCTCCACCTATCTTCTGGGTGCGCAAGAGATCCGCGTGGCCAGCACTAGTACATTGTCAGAGACAGTGGGTCGCCCCATTCAGGCGGCTGAGGGCACTTATGCCTTGATGGCGCATATGTCGAATGGTCTGGGTGTGAATTGCACCTTCTGTCACAACACCCGGTCCTTCGGGAATTGGGAGGAATCAAACCCGCAACGTGTGACAGCCTGGCACGGCATCCGCATGGCACGCGATCTCAACAAGGATTATCTCAATCCTTTGAAAGCGACCTATCCGGCAAACCGCCTTGGCCCCGAGGGTGATGCACCCAAGGCCAATTGCTCGACCTGCCATCAGGGTCTCAACAAGCCGCTCAATGGTGCGAGCATGTTGAAGGATTATGCGGTGGAACTGGCCCGTCCCAAGTGACGAAGCCGGACGGAGCCTCCCTCCGTCTCGTTCTGCCAAGAGAAACGCGGCCCCGCAAAGGGCCGCGTTTTTTTATTGGGCGTCATTGCGAGGCGCAAAGCGACGAAGCAATCCAGAAGCCACACGTGCGGATTCTGGATTGCTTCGCTTCGCTCGCAATGACGAATAGTTTCAGGATCGCGTCGGCGATGCCAGCCCCAAAATATGTCCGACGTCTTTGAAGAAAACGCGCAGATGGGCCATGAAGTCGCGTTTGACCAGCGCCTTGTTCATGTAGGATTCCCATGTGAGGCGCTGCACATCACGGTCGCGGCAGATTTTCACAAAAGTCTCGCGCAGACGGTCGCTGCGATACCAGAAGGTCTGCATGACCCACAGAATGAAAAAGATGCGCCCGTGATCTTTCATGAAACGCTTGCGGGCGCTCGCCAAGGCTTTGACATTGGCGGTTTGCAAAGCCTCGTGACAGGCCTCTGCCGCCAGACGGCCCGTGAGCAGCGCGTAATAAATACCCTCGCCAGAGGCTGGTGCCACAACGCCGGCGGCATCGCCCGCTAGAATGACGTCGCGGCCATTGTCCCATTTCTTGGCTGGATAGAGCGGGAGGGGTGCGCCTTCCTTGCGGATGATTTCGGCATGCTCCAATCCACATGACTTGCGCAGATCTTCAACCGATTGGCGCAATGAAAAGCCTTTCACCGCCGAGCCCGTGCCCACGCTGATCGTCTCACCATGGGGAAACACCCACCCATAAAAATCCGGAGAGACTTTTGCCTGATAATAGACATCGCAGCGCGTTGACTCGAAATGTTCGGGCGCGATCTGTGCTGGTGTTTTGATGATCTCGTGATAGGCAAAAACAAAGGGCACACGTTGCGCAGGCAGGGCCGCACGCGCCACGGCAGAATTCGCACCATCAGCGCCGATCACCAGACGGGTGAGAGCGACCTCATCCTGCTCCTGTTTGTTGCGCCAGGTGACGAGGCATATGCCATCATCGCGACGATCAAAGACATGAAACGTGCCTGTGCGTCGCACGGCGCCTGACACCTCGGCGCGTTGGCGCAAATATTCGTCAAACTCTTCGCGGTCCACCATGCCGACAAAGCCATCGCCATCAATGGGCATATCGACTTGGGTCGAGGAGGGCGCAACCATGCGGGCGCAGCGGATTTTTGCTTTCAGCAAATGATCGGGAATATCGAAATCGCGAATGGCGCGTGGCGGGATCGCACCCCCACACGGCTTGATGCGACCCGCTTTGTCGAGCAGCAGAACCTTGCGGCCCATGCGTGCCAGATCCTGAGCGGCGGTTGCCCCTGCAGGGCCACCGCCAACGACGATCACATCATAGATCATGTCTGGATGCATCACGCATGCTCCATCCGTGGTTCAAATTCTTCTGTGTCTTTGGCCTGTTGTCCATCACGCGCTACAAAGCTTGCGAGCACAGCGGAGAGAATGAAGAGCACAGCTTCACCCATAAAGACGGATGTATAAGCAGGTGTCGGTGAGCCGAAGGCCCAACGTGCCAGATCAACTGCCAACGTTCCGGTGAGACCACCCAGGGCAAAGGCGAGCGCTTGTGCCGCACCCCATAATCCCATGCGCACACCTTCGCGCGATTCATGACCTGAACGCGCCATGGCCATCATCGAGCCGATGGCGGCGATGGAGAAAATTCCGTTCGCCACACCCAGCACGAAAACAGCTTCACGGATCGGCCATTGCGGGCCGACAATGCCACCAGCCGCCACAGCCAGCATGGCAAGGCCGGAGGCAATGCAGCCACCAATCATGCAGCGATGCAGCAACACCGTCTCGCGCTGTCCCGCAAAATATCCTGCCAGTGCCACTAGGATCATGCCGACCAGCACGCCAGCATGTTGCATGCCGCCCAGTTGCGTCGATTGTCCCGGCGTCATGCCAAAGACAAGCCCTGCGAAGGGTTCCAGAATGAGATCCTGCGCATTGTAAGCAAACATGGCCGTGAAGACGAAATAGGTGAAGCGGCGTGTGCGTGGTTCCGACCAGACTTGCTTGAAGGCTTCACGAAACGGCGCTTTTTTGGATTCATCTTGCGCACGGTCCGAGCCTTTGCGCTCGATCCCCCAGATGGCAAGTGTGCTGACTGAAATCGCGATCAGCGAGACGATGCAGGACACCAAAATCATCCGCTCGCCTGAAAAAGGATCCAGCGCTTTGCCCGCGCTGATCGCAGTCACCGCAAATCCGGCAATCATCATGGTCCAGACAATGGTCGCCGCCGGTGCACGGCGTGCGGGATGCGAGCGCACAGCCAGCAATGTCAGCAGAGATGTTCCCGCCGCTCCGACACCAACGCCGATCATCAGAAACGCGATGAGCGCAACGATGAGCCCGATTGTCAGATCATGTTGCATCAAAGCGGTGCCATAAGCGGCCAGTGCTCCACCGGCTGACAGAATAGCCATGCCGCCAATAATCCATGGCGTGCGCTTTTGTCCGCCATCCGATCCATGGCCCCAACGTGGCCGCAAGACCTGCACGGCATAATGCAATGTCATGAGTATGCCCGGCACCAAAGCAGGCAGGCCGATCTCGACCACCATCACGCGATTGAGTGTTGATGTGGCGATGACAACAACCGCACCAATCGATGTCTGCACCAGACCGATGCGGATGATGTCGATCCACGTCAGACCTGATGGCTCCTGCGAGATCGTGCTCATTGTGTCACTCCGGGCAGATCACGTAATGCAAAGGCGCAAGCCATCATGCCAAGCACATAAGCGCTCGTGCCAGTGGCATTATACCAAGCGGCATATTTGCGCGGGTCTTGCAGGAGGCGGATCATCAAAACGAATTGCACCAGAAGCAGCAGTCCGACAATGGCTGCATGAAACGGGCGCTGCCATGTGAGCAAAAGTGCAATGGCGCCCATTTGCGGGAGCGCCATGACAACGCAAGCGAGTTTCGCGGCGGGCATGACACCCAATTGCACAGGAAGAGAGGCGACACCCATGCGCGTGTCGCCTTCGACAGATTTGAAATCATTGAGCGTCATGATTCCATGCGCACCGATGGAATAAAGAAAAGCGCAGAGCATGACTTGTTGGGATGGCATCGCGCCGCTCATCACAGCAGCGCCTGTGAACCACGGCAGGCCTTCGTAGCAAAGGCCCACTGCAGCATTGCCCGCCCAGCCGTTGAGTTTCAAACGAAAGGGCGGCGCGCTATAGGCCCATGCGAGAGCAAGACCGAAAATCGCGGCGATAAAAACCGCTTCACCCAGCATCCACGCAACCGCCATTGATAAAGCGGTGAAGATGCAGGCGATGTAAAAACCCCAACGCCCCGGCATGCGACCGGATGGTATCGGGCGATCCGGTTCGTTGATCGCATCGACATGGCGATCATACCAGTCATTCACTGCCTGGCTGGTGCCGCACACCAAGGGGCCAGCCAGCAAAGTGCCTGCAATCACGAGGCCCCAGCGGTCCGAGAGCGGTGCATTGATGGAGACGAGGCCGCACAAAAACGCCCACATGGGTGCAAACCATGTGATCGGTTTCAACAGTTCGAGAACTGTCGCCGGCGCCGGATAGGAGAGGGTGGTTGCTGGATAAGACATGACCCCAGACTAGGCTGGGGTCAGGTCAACTGTCTAGCTTGATTGACGTGTCTTGCTGTCAATCGTTTGGGCTATCTTCGCCCTCTTCGAGGTCTTCGAGATTGCCAATGCTGTAGCGGCGCAATTTGCCGTAGAGGCTCTGGCGGGAAAGGCCCAGCATCTGCGCGGCGGCTGCGCGATTGTCGCCCGTCAGTTTGAGGGCCGCCTCGATGCACAGTTTCTCGGTGATCTCGGTCGTCTCGCGCACCAGATCTTTCAGCGCCACACGGCCAACGAGCTCGGCCAATTGTTCAGCGTTGCGGGACTGGTCGGCGCCCGTTGTGTGATTGGCCCGCACGACACGCGCTTGTGCGCGCAGCATGAGCGCGTAGCGGGGTTGCTCGCCATCCGGCATGCAAATGCCGGAGATTTCGACATCTTCCGCATGGCCGAAGTCCGAGCGCAGCAGCGTCGAGAAGTTCCGCATCGTGCCATGTTCACGCAGATTGGCGAAGAGCACGTTGAGATCGACGCCGGAGGATCCAAGCCAGCGATCAACGGATTGGCCCTTGGCTTGGGCGGGCGATGAAATCTGCGCCATTTCAAGGAAGGCGGCATTGGTGTCGACGATGCAGCGATGCTGATCAACCAGCAGGATGGCGTCAGGCATGTTTTCCAGCGCGCGCAACATCTGCAATTTGCCCAATGGCAGGCCAGTGGCCGTGCCTTCGGACAGCGGGATCAGACGAACCAGCATCTGGGATGTATCATCCTGACGGATCAGGGTCGCCGAAAGCCAGCATTCGCGCCGGTTCGACAAGCGCACACGCAAGGATTCGATCCGGCCGATGCTGCGCAGAGAGGCGAGCTGGGGATCAATCGTGGCGCGCGTTTCAGCGTCAAAAATATCGCCAATGCCGCGACCAATCATCTTGCCGCTGGTCATTTCAATCAAGGCCGCAGCAGCCGGATTGGCATCGATGGTTTTCATCGTATTGGCGTCAGCCATCAAGACGGCTTCGCTCGATGTTTGAAACAGAATGCGGAAGCGCGTTTCAGCACTGCGCAAACGCAGGAACTCGATCTCGGTTGAACGCTGGGCTTCCACGAGTCGCTGCTGCAATTGCGCGAGAGGGCGCAATTCGCGCCCCAGAGCCGCAAAACGGTTCTTGCCAAGCCCGACGACATTATAGCTGACAGGCAGGTCTGACAGTCCGGTCAGGCGGTGATTGACATGACGTGCGCGTGTCGTTTTGCCTGCGCGGGCTTCCGCCAGCAGCTCATCGATTTTGACGCGGCTTTCGACCGTGACCGTGTCGGACCATTTGCTACCAATCCAGCTTTCCGGATGTGCGAGCGTGTCCGTCGAAGCGGAAATGTCAGTGATGACGCCTTGGGCGTCGAGAATTAGCGTGATGTCGGCGGCAGCACTGACAAGGCGCGCAACATTGGTTGTGTTGAGCGACCCGAGGCTTTTGTCCGTTTCTGCAAACGGGATCAAGTCGTTTCCGATCTGCACAGCATCACGTGTGCGGTTTTGAGCGGGACCGGTTCTGGACACGGTTGTTATTCCATAGCTTTTACAGACACGGCCCCATTGCGACTGGCAATGGTTTCCGCCTGTCGGACGGCATCTTTTGCGTCCTGGGCCGTGGCATCTGCACCAATAAGGAGGGCTAGCTCGGGACGTTCAAGAAACAGCGGGCCGCCAACCAGAATGCCTATTTCGCTGTTTTTCGACACCTTGCGGATTGTCGAGACCAGTCTCTCAAGCGACATCAAGTATGACTCACAACTGAGTGAAAGTCCAGTGATTTCAAAGGAGTTTTTAGAGACCAAACTTATGATTTCTTCAGCACTGGACCCCGGGCATGTGCGCACGTCCCATCCGGCCAAATGCATGAAGTGATCGACGATCATCACACCGAAATCATGCTGGTCGCCCGGTGTTGTGGCCAGCAAGGCGCGGCGAGGGGGGCCGAAAGGCTGGAGGCCGGGCGTGTCAAACTGGGTAATCGTCCGGCGAAGGGATTGCAGATGCCCCAGCGCGATTGTCACTGAGCTGAAGTCCGCATCGTCAGACGTCCAGCGGCGGCCGAGCTCTTGGGCAACCTGCGTGAGGAGATCGAGCAGCAATTGTTGGGGCGACAGTCCCTGGCTGCGCAACGCGGCTAAGGCTGCCATCAGATATGGCTCTTCGCCGGAATTTACGAGTTCACAGAACAGTTTAACGTCAGTCTGGGTGATCGTCGGGGTGTTGCGGATCAGCCAAGAGCGGTCCAGCTCATAACTGCGCATGAGTTCGGGCAGGATCTCGGCCGATACGAAACCGGGCAAGAAATCAGAGACAGGTCGATGCTCAATCGGTCCCGGCGATTGTTTGCGCATGCTGGATTGTCTGTTGAGGCCAGCCATGGACCCCTCCATGCCCGATACAGTCTCGGACGTCGCGACGTGTTCCGTATAGTCCCCCCTGAGGCGCCATACCTTAAGGGGGTACGGTCATCCACGTCGTCGACCAATAAAAAGGATTAACGGGAGCTGTGCAATACGCCTTTTGAACAGTAAGTGTAAAAAGAATTGGACGTCTAATTAATTTGACACTTCTCCCAACTCCTCCTAGCTTTGCCATTAAGGGAACGAGGGGGCTGTTATGGCCAATCGGCGGCAACGGACGCAAAGCGGGCTTTATACGACCGACGAACGGGCTCGCCGCGACCGCTCGGGCTGGACGCTCGTCCAGGGCATTCTGGCTCCCGTCCAGTTTCTCGTCTTTCTGATCAGCGCCGGATTGGTTTTGCGGTTCCTTGCCACGGGCGAGGGCTATTTCGCAGCGACACTGTCGATCGTGGCAAAAACCTTCGTGCTCTATCTCATCATGGTGACGGGTGCGATCTGGGAGCGAGAAGTTTTCGGCGTCTATCTTTTTGCGCCCGTCTTCTTCTGGGAAGACATGGTGAGCATGCTCGTGATCGGTCTGCACACGGCCTATCTCATCGCGCTTTTGACAGATTGGCTGGATGCGCGTGACCAGATGCTTCTCGCGCTCGCTGCTTATGCAACTTATGTGATCAACGCCGCACAGTTTTTGTTGAAACTGCGCGCCGCTCGCCGTGAGGCGGAATCCAACAATATCGGTGGGGTGACAACATGAGCCTCACACTGTGCAAAGATCCGCCTGAACTGACGGTTCGCCAAGAGCGCGGACAACGCGAAGTTTTCTGTGGACTGACAGGCATTGTCTGGCTGCATCGCAAAATTCAGGACGCGTTCTTTCTGGTTGTGGGTTCGCGCACCTGTGCGCATCTCATTCAATCGGCTGCGGGCGTGATGATTTTTGCAGAACCCCGCTTTGCCACAGCGATTATTGAAGAGCGCGATCTTGCTGGGCTTGCTGATATCGATGCCGAGCTTGATCGTGTGGTGGGTCGCCTGATCGAGCGTCGCCCCGACATTAAAATGCTCTTCCTTGTAGGCTCATGCCCATCTGAGGTGATCAAGCTTGATCTGTCGCGTGCGGCGGCTCGCCTCTCACAGAGACTGATGCCGCAAGTGCGCGTGCTGTCATATTCAGGCAGCGGCATTGAGACCACCTTTACGCAGGGCGAAGATGCGTGCTTGGCAGCGCTAGTCGCCGAAGCACCGCGCGCTTCTGTGCATCAAGACGAATCTTTGCTTGTTGTCGGCGCTCTTGCTGACGCGGTTGAAGATCAGTTCCGTCGCTATTTTGAACAGATGGGATTGTCGCGAGTCGATTTCCTCCCCGCGCGACATGCGGCAGATATGCCCGCCATCGGCCCGAAAACGCGTTTTCTTCTGGCACAGCCGTTCCTGTGCGAGACAGCGCGTGCGCTCGAAGAGCGCGGGGCGACACATATTCCGGCCCTCTTCCCCCTCGGTGTAGAAGGTACGGAGGCCTGGCTGCGTGCGGCCGCTCAGGCTTTTGACGTTCGTGAGCAGGTCTTTCAAGACACACTCGCTTCAGCCATCGCCCGTGCTGAATCCAGTCTGCGACGTTCTCGTGAAAAGCTGGCCGGACGCAGCCTTTTTTTCTTCCCCGATTCGCAATTGGAAGTGCCCATGGCGCGCTTTCTGTCGCGAGAGCTCGGCATGGAACTGACCGAAATCGGCGTTCCCTATTTGCATCGTCGCCATCTGGCGGCGGAACTGGCGCTGCTGCCTGATCACGTGACGATTGTCGAAGGGCAGGATGTCGAGCGCCAGCTCGATCGCTGCCGCGAGATCAAGCCTGATCTGGCTGTCTGTGGTCTGGGGCTCGCCAATCCGCTCGAGGCGGAAGGTTTTGCGACCAAATGGTCGATCGAACTCGTGTTCACGCCCGTGCAGGGTTTTGAACAGGCAGCCGATCTCGCTGAACTTTTTGTGCGTCCGCTGATGCGGCGCGAACTGCTGGAGGTCTGACCCCATGCAGCTCACGCTCTGGACCTATGAAGGCCCGCCCCACGTTGGTGCCATGCGTGTCTGTGCGGCCATGAAGAACGTGCATTACGTGTTGCATGCCCCGCAGGGCGACACTTATGCCGATCTGCTCTTCACGATGATCGAGCGGCGCGATACGCGCCCGCCCGTTACCTACACGACCTTCCAGGCACGTGATCTGGGTGGCGACACGGCTGAGCTTTTCAAAAATGCAGCGCGCGACGCCTATGAGCGCTTCCAGCCGGAAGCCCTTGTGGTGGGTGCATCATGCACAGCTGAGCTCATTCAGGATGATCCGGGTGGTCTGGCACAGGCGCTTGATTTGCCGATCCCTGTGATCCCGCTCGAATTGCCGGCCTATCAGCGCAAGGAAAACTGGGGCGCGGCTGAAACTTTCTATCGCATCACCCGCTCGCTGGCGCGTCCGCGCAATGAGGCGGCTCGCCTCGAAGGGCGCCGCCCGTCCTGCAATATTCTGGGGCCTTGCTCGCTGGGCTTTCGTCATCGTGACGACCTGACAGAAATCACTTCGCTCATCACAGCGATGGGCATCGACATCAATCTCGTGGCCCCTTTGGGTGCGAGCCCGTCTGATCTGGCGCGGATTGCTGATGCTGATTTCAACGTCGTGCTCTATCCCGAAATCGCCAATGTGACGGCGGCTTGGCTGCAACGCGAATTCGGCCAGAAGCAGACAAAAGAAATACCGATTGGTGTTGCTGGCACCCGTGCCTTCATCAAAGAAGTGGCCGAACTGGCTGGCATCACCGTGCCGCAAGAACTGGAAAATCGTGCCCGTTTGCCGTGGTTTTCACGCTCGGTCGATTCGACCTATTTGACGGGCAAGCGCGTTTTCATCTTCGGGGATGCGAGCCACGCTATAGCTGCGGCGCGTGTCGCCTCGCGCGAGATCGGCATGAAGGTTGTCGGCCTTGGCACCTATTCGCGCGAATTTGCCCGCGAGATTCGCGAAGCCGCTGCGGGCTATGGTGTCGAGCCGCTGATCACCGATGATTATCTCGATGTGGAAGTGGCCATTGCTGCTGCGGCCCCTGAACTGGTGCTCGGCACGCAAATGGAGCGCCACATCGCCAAGCGCATTGGCATGCCTTGCGCCGTCATTTCCGCACCTGTCCATGTGCAGGATTTCCCGGCGCGCTATTCCCCGCAGATGGGTTTTGAGGGTGCCAATGTCCTCTTCGACACATTCGTGCATCCGT
>CANGRU010000034.1 GCA_947456315.1 Beijerinckiaceae bacterium
CGCGGCGGGAATGGTTATCCTTGACGTGGCTTTTGAAATGCTCGGTCAGGTTCGTAATGCGTTCCGTGAGGATCGCTACCTGCACTTCCGGCGAACCCGTGTCGCCAGACTTCGTCGCATGTTCCTTGATGAGCGCTTGTTTGCGCTCTGCAGTGATCGACATCGTGTTTTCCTTTCGGATTAGAGGAAACCCCGCTCAAGCGGCCGGGCCGGGATGTCGTCCAGCTCGGTCACGGATAGGCGGGCGCGGGACAAAGAGACTTTGTCCACAGGGGGCTTATACACGAAAGGGCGGAATTGGCCAGTTTTTTGACCCGAACAGCGGGGTCAGATCGGCAGATTGAAAACGCGGCTGGGCACCAGCTCACCACGCTCGACTTCGCCAAAGGCGACCGGCACGCCACCGCAGGAGGCATAGGCTGTACCGCCCATGGGCGCATCGCGCCCACGCAAAAGCAGGGACTGGCCACGGCGCAGCCGCGCGGCGCCGTCACGGTCCACCACCACGCAGGTGACTTCCATCAAACCGGCCTCGACCGGACGCAGCAGATTGAAGGCGGCCTCCTGGCTCTCCTCAATCTCGTCCAGCTGGCAGGAATCGGCTTCCGTGAAAGGCCCGACCCGTGTGCGCCGCAGAGACGTGACATGCCCGAAACAGCCGAGAATACGGCCCAAATCACGAGCAATAGCACGCACATAGGTGCCTTTGCCGCATTGTGCTTCCAACACGGCCTCATCCTGTGTGGAGGAGACCAGGACGAGCGAATGGATGGTGATGGGACGCGCCGCCAGCTCCACCGTCTCGCCATCGCGGGCAATGTCATAGGCGCGTTCGCCATTCACCTTGATGGCTGAAAATGCCGGCGGAACCTGCATGATCGTGCCTACAAAATTGGGCAGCATGGCCTCAATCTGGTCGGTCGAGGGGCGATTGTCGGAGGTCTGCGTTACACGGCCCTCCGTGTCATCGCTTTCCGTCTCGATGCCCCAACGCACGGTGAAACGATAGGCTTTTTCGCCGTCTTGAACGAAGGGTACCGTCTTGGTCGCCTCGCCAAAGGCAATCGGCAACAGGCCCGATGCCAGAGGATCGAGCGTGCCAGCATGGCCTGCCTTTTTGGCATTGAACGCACGCTTGAGGCGCGAGACGGCATGGGTCGATGTCATCCCGACCGGCTTGTCGAGAATAACCCAGCCGTTGATCTCAACACGTTGCGAGCGAGGCGCGCTCATGCCTCGTCATCCTCTGGCGTGCCCAGATCCTGTTTCACCTTAGGTGAATTGAGCAGGGCATCGATTTTGGCCGAGGCCTCAAAACCTTCGTCGTGACGAAAGCGCAATTCGGGCGCGAATTTCAAATTCACGCGCCGCGCAATTTCTGTTCTCAGAGATTTTTTGTGGCTCTCGAGGGCGGCAATCACCGCCTCCACATTCAGGCCGCCGAGCGGCATGACATAGATGGTGGCGAGTTTCAGATCCGGGCTCATACGCACAGCCGGAATCGTCACCACGGTCTTTTCCAGAACGGGATCGAGAATTTCACCGCGCGAGAGCAATTCAGACATGGCATGACGGATCAATTCCGCCACGCGCAACATGCGCTGCGAAGGTTCACCGCTAGAGGCGTGATGGGTACGTGCCATGGCCAGCTCCAGCATGCGGATTTTCTCCGCATGCACTCAGGATAAATGAACGTGACTGACAGATAAGATGCAGCATTCGCTCATCAGAGCGAACGCTTGATCTCCTCGACGCGGTAACATTCGATCACATCGCCAGGACGCATGTCCTGATAGTTTTCGAAGGCCATGCCGCATTCCTGACCGGCAACGACTTCCTTGACCTCGTCTTTGAAGCGCTTGAGCGTCGAGAGCTTGCCTTCGTGCACGACAACATTGTCGCGGATCAGGCGCACGCTCGCGCCGCGCTCGACGCGGCCGTCGGTGACACGGCAACCAGACACTTTGCCGACCTTGGAAATGTTGAACACTTCCATGATCGAGGCATTGCCCAGCATTTCTTCGCGCAGTGTTGGTGCCAACATGCCCGACATCACGCCCTTCACGTCATCCACGAGATTGTAGATGATGTTGTAGTAGCGGATTTCGATACCGGTGCGTTCTGCCAGCTCACGGGCTTCTTTATGTGCACGCACATTGAAGCCAATGACTGCGCAGCCAGAGGCTTCAGCCAAGGTGATGTCAGATTCGGTGATGCCGCCAACGCCCGCGTGAATGACGCGCGCTGCCACTTCATCCGTATTGAGCTTTTCGAGTGTCGCGATAATCGCTTCGACCGAACCCTGCACGTCGCCCTTGACGAGCAGCGGGAAGTCCTTGCGGCCCGCTGTCTTCAACTGCGTCATCATGTCGGCCAGCGAAGCGCGCGCGGTGCCGCCGCGTGCAGCAAGCTTGTCGCGCTTCTGGCGCTCACGATATTCGGAGACTTCGCGTGCACGCGCTTCATTTTCAACAGCCGCCACGCGGTCACCCGCTTCCGGCGCGCCGTTGAAGCCAAGCACTTCGACCGGGAAGGCTGGGCCTGCTTCGCGCACATTCTTGCCCTGATCGTCAAGCAGAGCGCGAACACGGCCCCATTGCGAACCGGCCACAACAATGTCGCCGAGCTTGAGTGTGCCACGCTGCACGAGAACGGTGGCGACAGGGCCGCGACCGCGATCGAGACGCGCTTCGATGACCGTGCCTTCAGCAGCGCGGTTCGGATCGGCTTTGAGGTCGAGCACTTCGGCCTGCAGCGCAATCGCATCGAGCAATTTGTCGAGATTGATCTGTTTGGTGGCAGAGACTTCGACTTCCAGCGTATCGCCGCCAAAAGTTTCAACCTGCACTTCATGCTGGAGCAATTCCGTGCGCACGCGCTCGGGCTTGGCATCCGGCTTGTCGATCTTGTTGACTGCGACAATCATCGGCACGCCAGCGGCGCGCGCATGATTGATGGCTTCGATGGTCTGCGGCATGACGCCGTCATCAGCTGCCACGACAAGCACAACAATGTCGGTGACCTTTGCACCACGCGCACGCATGGCCGTAAAGGCAGCGTGGCCTGGCGTATCGATGAAGGTGATCGCCTGACCGTTAGGTGCGGTGACCTGATAAGCGCCGATATGCTGCGTAATGCCGCCGGCTTCGCCAGACACAACATTGGCTTTGCGGATCGCATCGAGCAACGAGGTCTTGCCGTGATCGACGTGGCCCATGATCGTGACGACCGGAGGGCGCGATTCTGTTGCGCCGTCTTCATCAGGCGTGTCGAACAGGCCTTCTTCAACGTCTGATTCAGCCACGCGCTTGACGGTGTGGCCCATTTCTTCAGCCACCAGCTGCGCCGTATCAGCGTCGATCACATCCGTGATCTTGCGCATATCGCCTTGGCGCATCAAGAGACGGATCACATCCACACCGCGTTCCGACATGCGGTTGGCGAGTTCCTGAATGGTGATCGTCTCGGGCAGAATGACTTCGCGTGAGATCTTTTCTTTGGGCTCGTTCTGATGCCCGCCCTTCATGCGCTGAACGCGACGACGGAACGCGGCAACAGAGCGCGTGCGCTCTTCCTGCTCCTCGGTCGCATTTGTCACGGTCAGACGACCACGGCTCTTCAGATCGCCACTGCGCGGTGTTTTGGGAACGGCGGGCAGGGCCAACTTGGCGGTCGGCATGATGGGACGGCGAATCTCGCCAGCAGGCGCAGAAGGCGCACCCGTGGAAGGAGCCGAAGATGTCGGCATCGGCCGACGCATGGTGGAGGTCGAGGGCGGCGGCGGGCCTTCGCCAGCCAAACGGCGGGCGGCAGCTTCTTCCGAGCGACGCTTGGCTTCAGCATCCTGCTGACGACGTGCATCTTCTTCGCGCTTACGCGCTTCAGCGGCTTCGCGTTCGATGCGATCCTTCGCTTCACGCTCGGCGCGGATTTTGGCTTCTGCCTCGGCGCGACGACGATCGTCTTCTTCGCGTTCTTTCGCGCCAGCCAAGGCGCGGGCGCGGGCATCACGCTCTTCTTCACTCAGCGTGCGCAGAACAACACCACCCGCGGGCTTGCCTGCGTTGGGCGAAGGACGCTTTTCCTTGGCAGGTGCGCGGGTTTCCACAACCGGTGCGGCAGGTGCTGCAGCAGGTTTGGCCGCTGCAACGGTGACCTTTTTAGGAGCAACCGGTGTCGGGGCTGGAGCTGGAGCCACAGGAGCCTGGGCCGCTGGGGCCGCCACTGTAGGTGCAACAACAGGCGTAGGCGCCGGAGGAGCAGCAGGTGCAGCCGCGGCGGGCTTGGCTTCGGCAGCAGGCGCAACCTTGGCAGGTGCGGCCGTCGCCGGACCGATGGTGCGGCGCTTCACCGTCTCCACCACGACCGCTTTCGTGCGGCCATGCGAGAAGCTTTGGCGGACGACGCCAGCCTCGACCGGACGCTTCAGAGAGAGCGTCTTGCCGACAGTCAGAGGCTTATCGCCGTTATTCTTGGAGTCATTCATATGGTCTCGATCCTAGGGACGTGCCCGCTCGTCATCACATTGGCGCCGGAGCCCTTCTCCGACTGGTCATCACAATGATCCGGGCCGCCGCCCCGCTGATTGCGGTCATCCGCTCCTGCTACAACCGGCACGCCCGATGCGTCCGGTCCCGAAATTCCTAGCCGTCCGAGAGTGTTTTCTCCCGACATCCCGCCACGATAATGGACGAGACGGCGGCACCGCTCCAGAAAGGCTTCACTTGCCGCGCCGCTCTTGAGCGCTGCATGTATCACATTTGACCGCCCCAATGCCAAATCCAATTGGCTCGAGACGAAAAGAATGATCCGCGGCACTTTTGCTGCGGCTTCACCCTTGGTCCGGGTCACAACCTGCCCCACCTTGCGGACGCCATCGGCGCTGCCATCCGTGGCATGGAGCAGAGCCGCAACCGGTGCGGACCCCAAAACCTTTTCAATCTTGGCCGACCCCGCCGTGACGAGACCTGCCTTGTTGCAAATCGACAGGGCCTGAAGCGCCTGTTGCTCCAAGAGCCTGTCGATGTCCTCGGGCAAAGAGGCGCTCGCGCGCACTTTGTCCTTGAAAGCTTTAGCAAAAAGCTGGCGCTTGACCGCTTGCGCGACATGCACGGCTTCTGCACTGACCCAGACACCCCGACCCGGCAGGTTGCGTCTCAGGTCGGGAACGACGTCACCGTCTGGCCCGACCACGAACCGCAGCATCTGGGAAGGCGCACGGATTTCGCGCGTGACGATACACGTCCGCTCAGAATCCTTGTCCGCCTTCCGGCCTGCCTGATCCAAATGTCATGCTCCGTTTCACGCCTGAGCTTCGTCTTCCACCGCGTCTTCAGCGGGGGCTTCCGGCAGAGCGTCGATCCAGCCCGCTTTGACGCGTGCTTCCATAATCATCAATTCAGCGTCATCGCGCGAGATTTCGATCCCGTCGAGGAAGCCTGCATTCTTGATTGTTTCGCCGTCCTTGCGCTCGGTCCAACCGACGAGATCGTCGGTCGCACAGCCAGCGAGATCTTCGATGGTTTTCACATCATTCTCACCGAGCTTGACCATGATGGCGCTGGTCACGCCGTTGATCTCGCGCAAATCGTCAGCCACGCCCAGCTCCTTGCGGCGCGCATCCTGCTCGCCTTCGATGCGGGCAAGATAATCACGGGCACGGTTCTGGATTTCGACAGCTGTCTCTTCATCGAAACCTTCGATGGCGGCGAGTTCGGCTGTCTCGACATAAGCGAGTTCTTCAACAGAACGGAAGCCTTCGGAGGCCAGCAGCTGACCCACCACTTCATCGACGTCGAGTGCCGCCATGAATGTGTTGGTGCGTTCCAAAAATTCTTTCTGGCGGCGCTCTGATTCTTCAGCTTCCGTCAGAATGTCGATGTCCCATCCCGTGAGCTGCGAGGCCAGACGCACGTTCTGGCCGCGACGGCCAATGGCCAGCGACAACTGGTCATCGGGCACAACCACTTCGATGCGTGCGGAATCTTCATCCAGCACGACCTTCACGACTTCGGCCGGCTGCAGCGCGTTGACGATGAAGGTAGCGGCATCCGCCGACCATGGAATGATATCGATCTTTTCGCCCTGCAGCTCGTTGACAACGGCCTGCACGCGCGAACCGCGCATACCCACGCAAGCACCGACCGGATCGATCGAGGAATCACGCGAGATGACAGCAATTTTGGCGCGCGAACCCGGATCGCGTGCGACCGATTTCACTTCGATAATGCCGTCATAAATTTCCGGCACTTCCTGACCAAACAGCTTGGCCATGAATTGCGGATGTGTGCGCGACAGGAAGATCTGCGGGCCACGCTGTTCACGACGCACGTCATAAACATAAGCGCGGATACGATCGCCGGGGCGGAACATTTCGCGCGGGATCAATTCATCACGGCGCACGATGGCTTCACCACGACCAAGATCAATGATGACATTGCCATATTCAACGCGCTTGACGACGCCGTTGACGACTTCGCCGATGCGATCCTTGTATTCCTGATACTGGCGATCACGCTCGGCTTCGCGCACTTTCTGCACGATGACCTGCTTGGCGGATTGCGCAGCAATACGACCGAAATCGAAGGGCGGCAGCGTTTCAGCAATCCAGTCACCGACCTGCGCGGCCGGATTACGCTTGCGCGCATCGACCAGCAAAATCTGCGTGGCATCGTTTTCGATCTGATCAACCACGAGCATCAGGCGCGAGGTGCGCACTTCACCGGTGCGCGGATTGATCTCGACGCGAATTTCGGTTTCCTGACCGTAGCGCGAACGCGCTGCTTTCTGCAGCGCATCTTCCATCGACGCGAGCACAATGTCGCGCGAGATGGATTTTTCGCGGGCAACCGCATCAGCAATCTGCAAGAGTTCAAGCCTGTTGGCGCTAACGGCCATGGTCGTGTCTCCTCAAGGGACTAGTTGGTTCATCTCTTCGGTCGGCCGGTCGGCGCATTGCGGCGCGCGCCCAGTCCACCGGGAGAAATGGGTCGTGGCTTGGCGAAACGTCCGGGACCACGAGGCAGAACCTCGATCCCGTCTTCTTCACTTTGCGGTTCTTCCAATGCGTCCTTACCGGCGCGCAGGGATTCACGGATCAGCGCTTCGGTCAGCACCAGACGCGCTTCGGATATGTCGTTCACGGGCAGTTGCGCATCCGCCGGCTCTTCCGGTCGTGAATCGGTGCGACGCAGAAGGACGATGGCATCACGGCCCTCGCCTTGCGTGCCTTCGATCCAGCCACGAAAACGCTTGCGGCCATCCACGCCGAAATTCATTTCAATTCTCGCCTCATGCGAGATGGCGCGCTGGAAATCGCTCAAGCGCACCAGTGGACGATCAATGCCGGGCGAGGAAATTTCCAGACGATAGGCCTGCGAGAGCGGGTCTTCGAGATCAAGAACCGGCGACAGGCCCACACTGACCTTTTCGCAATCATCGACATTCATCGTGGCATCAGCCCGTTCAGCCATGATCTGCAAAGTTGTTTCTTGATTGGACGAGATTTTCACGCGCACGAGGCGGAAACCAAGGTCAAGCAGAACCGGGGTCACGATGGTCGCGACGCGCGCAGCCAACCCCGTCTCGACAATGAGACGTGGCTCGTCGAGCAGTTCCGGCACTTCCAACAGCGCCTCCTTGCTCTTGTCCTGCTCCAAACCTCAACTCCTGCGGTCTGCCAAAGGGCGGGTTAAACAAAAAAGAGCGGGTCCCAGGCGGGCCCCACTCTCTACAATTGACCATTTACACGGCCACACTGCGAAGATGTGAATGGAGGTCTTATACACACCCACCCCCTCAGAGGCAAGGATCGTCGGGTCCAGGCCGCCCGGCACGGCGGCCAAGCACAGCTGCTATGCGCTGGCGGGCATGGACAAGCGCGCGGGCTTCGCTCTATCTGCCTGACATCCGCCGCGGATCTTTGTCCGCCGCCGTTCCGGACAGGCCCATGCAACTGAAGCCCGACACGCTGGCCCTGACCGTCATGCTCGCTTTCATGACGGCGCTGGGGCCTTTGGCGACCGATCTTTACCTGCCCTCGCTCCCCCATATTGGCGCGGCTTTGGGCGCGAGACCGTCGGCTGTCCAGCTCACGCTTTCAGCCTATCTTATTGGTTTTGCTGGAGGTCAGATCATTTACGGGCCGATGTCGGACGCATTGGGTCGCAAGCCTGTGCTGATCGCGTCCTTTGCCCTGTTCAATCTGGCGACCTTGGCCTGTGCGCTGGCTGGCAGCGTCGAAACGCTGATCATCGCCCGTGCCCTTCAGGCCTTTGGCGGGGCCGGACCGATCATTCTGGCCCGCACCATTGTCCGCGACCTCTATCAGGGCCACAGGGCGGGGCGGGAAATGTCCATGATGGGCACGATCATGGGTATTACGCCGATCATCGCGCCCATTCTGGGTGGTTTTCTACAAGTCTGGTTTGGCTGGCGGAGTGTGTTTTTCACCATGCTGGCTGGCGGCGTCGCGCTGGCGGCCATTGCCCTGTTTCTGGTGCCGGAAACCAACAGCCATCGCAGTCGGCTTTCTTTTGCCGGCGTTCTCGAATCCTACAAAATTGTGCTCGCGCACAAAGGCTATCGTGCCTATGCGGCCATGCTGTCGCTGAGCTACGGCGGCCTGTTTGCCTTCATCTCAGCTTCGTCATTCGTCTTTCAAGGTGTCTATGGCCTTGATGAAATCATGTTCGGCATCGCCTTCGGCATCTGCTCGGTGAGTTTCGTCATTGGGACGATGCTGGGCACACGTATTGTGACGCGCCATGGCTTCGATCACACGATTGCTGTGGGCGCGATCTGTCTGGCTGTGGGCGGTGTCGGGCAATGGCTGGGCGCTTTTTTCTTGCCGCACGCTTTGCCCGCGATCGTTATTCCCGAGATGATTTTTTTCATCGGCATCGGACTTGTGCTGCCACAATCCATGGCTGCTGCCATGGCGCCGTTTCCTGATCGCGCGGGCGCCGCCTCATCACTCGTCGGCTTTGTGCAAATGGTCTTTGCCTCGGTTGCGGGCGCGATTGTCGGCTCGTTTGTCGGCGGCAGCGCTATGCCGCTGGTCACCGCTTCGGCTTTGTCCGGCCTTCTGGTTTATGCCGTATTCATGGGCACAAAGCGCCTGCGCGCCAGCCAGACGCATTAAGCAATCTGGGCAACTGCTGAGATCAGCGCATCCATATCTTCCTCGCGCGAGAGGCGATGATCACCATCCTTGATCAGAGAGAGCGTGACGCAATCGCCCGCCAGATGTTCGACCAATTTCATCGCTTGTTGCCAGGGCACATCGGGATCTTGCATGCCTTGCAAAATATGCACAGGCGCATCCGCCTCAATGACGCCATCAAACAGAAGATTGCGTCGGCCATCTTCAATCAGCGCGCGCGTAATCGGCGTGGGCTCTGGTGAATAAGCGCTCTCGCGCAGCCATACGCCTTTGGTTTCGATCTCCTTGCGAATGGCGGGCGGCATTTGCGCCCACATCAGACATTCGGTGAAATCAACGGCCGGCGCAATCAACACCAGACCTGCAAGGCGTTGCGCGGCCTCGTCTGCGCCCATGGCGCGCGCCGCCAGCAAAGCAATCCAGCCGCCCATGGACGAGCCGACAAGAATTTGCGGTCCTTCGGTTTGCGCGCGGATCATCGCGAGGCTTTCTTGCAGCCACAGTGAAATGGTGCCGTCTTCAAAGCGCCCTTCGGATTCACCGTGGCCCGAATAATCAAACCGCAAGCAGGCACGGCCCTCTTCAGCGGCAAAAGCATCAAGCCGCGCCGCTTTGGTCGACAACATGTCGGATTTGAAACCACCAAGCCAGACGATGCCGGGCTTGGCTGGAGCATCCTGTCGTGCAGGCCGCTTGCGGAAAGCCAGACGGCAATGGCCTGCGTTGTGAAAGCTCAATGGCAGATCGGCGGACATTTGCGGTTCCGTTCGCCTCGCGGCTAATGTGACGGCTGATGATTCGTCAGTCTTTTCTGGCTGACGAGGGAGCTTATAACGGCCGGGCGGGCAATGCGACAGATCGCAAGAGGTGCTTTTGAAACAGGCGGGAGAAGCTTTCTCGCTGGTCGCACCGTTCTGCAAATCATTCCGCGCCTCGATGCGGGCGGAGCCGAGCGCACCACCATTGATATTGCCGGTGCCCTCGCAGTGGCCGGTGCCCGCGCCCTGGTCGCC
>CANGRU010000035.1 GCA_947456315.1 Beijerinckiaceae bacterium
GACACTGATTGCGAGCCTATCGGCAGCCGCCCTGATCGTCGGGGCTGCCTTGCCGGCCCATGCCCAGACAAAATCACCCGAGACGCAGACGAGCCAGCCTGCCAGCCAGCCCGCAGGGCGCCAGAAAATCCTCGATGAGCTGTTCGAGCGACTCGCCAAAGCCCAGGACAGCGATGAAGCACGCGGCCTGACAGGCGCGATCCTGCGTGTCTGGGCGCGCTCGGGCTCGGATACGGCCGACTTGCTGATGGAGCGTGTGGCCACGCTCATGCGCCAGAGAGAGATCAAACCCGCGCAAGATTTGCTCGACCGGTTGATCGATATCGAGCCGCAATGGGCAGAGGCCTGGAGCCGGCGCGCCAGCATGCGCTTTCTGGCCCATGATCACACAGGTGCGATGGAAGATCTCGCCCGTGTGCTGACCCTTGAACCACGCCATTTCATGGCATTGGTGGGCGTGGGCGCCATTCTCGAGAGCGAAGACAAGAATGCGCAAGCCTTGCGCGTTTTCCGCCGCGCTCTCGAAATCAACCCGCAGCTCGACGACATTCGCGAGAAAGTCGAGAAGCTGACCATCGAAGTCGACGGGCGCGAGATTTAATCCGCACCCACCGCCTTTTTCACCTTTGCAATAAACTCGGGCGAGGCATCGACGATGCGCTCGGCCAAACGCTGCACTTCAGCCGCATCACGATGTGTGATCGACAGATTGCGCTTTTTGGCATCCTCCAGAAACGCCGGATCAACCATCATTTTCTCGAACGCCTCACGCAACACCGCCACGCGATCCGCGGGCACAGCGGGGCCGACAGCCAGTGCCCGGGCATGGGGTGTGCCGGCCGCCAGAAACTCGGCAATCTCGCGCGTCTCGCCTTGCGAGAGCTCGATCAAAGTCGGCACATCTTTCAATTCCGGCATGCGGGTGAGCGTGAATTGAACGGGGATGGTGATCTTCTTGTCGCGCAGCCAATCGGCATTGCCGCCCGAAATATTTTCCCAGGCCACAACCCAACCCGAAATCTCGCCACGCTCCATCGCCATGTTCAATTCGCCACCCGTGGGGAACCCCGAGATGACGCGGAATTGTCCGGCGACAGAATCCTTCAGCAAAGAGGCCCATTGATAGGACAGGTGCGAACGCCCCATCGAGCCCAGCACGACATTGCGATCCGATGTCAGCTCGGCCATGGATTTGCCGGGTGACGTGTGCCAGATCGCCAACATCTGGCTGATCTGGTCATAAGCGCCCAGCCACTGGAATTTCTTGGACTGAAAGCGCACGCCCTCATTCTGCAATTTTTCAATCAAAGGCAAAGCATGGGCAAGCAACACGCGGCTGCCATCCATCGGCGCATTGTTGAAAATGAAATTGCCCGCAATGGCGCCACCCGCGCCCGGCATATGCTCGACAATCATATTGGGCTGGCCGGGGATATGGCGCACCAGATGGGTGGCAACAAGCCGCCCGTACAGATCATAAGACCCACCCGGTCCCGTGCCCATCACCAGCGAAATGCTTTTGCCCTTGTAGAAAGCCTCGGGTGTCTGGGCCGCGGTCTGGGCCACAGCCTGCGCCACACCAAACAGCGCGGTGAGCGCAAAGATGGAAGAAGATAAGCGTTTCATGATGGTCTCCCGAGTGACGCCCTCTAGCCGAGGATCGTCCATTCTTGCGGATAATAATCCGGACTTGCCCCCGCCCATGTGAGATCCTGCGTGATGCGTGGCGCAACCACCTTATGACCCGGTGATTGATTGAGCCATGCCGCCCACCAGGAAAAGGTGCTTTTAGCCAGAATGTGATGATCACATTTTGTCATTGCAAAAAAATCTTCCAGAACGCGCGTGAAGGGAGAAAACGAAACATCCTGACGCGCAGAAAAACGTTCGCGACACCAATCCGGATCATCTGAGAAAATCAAAAACTGCGCGCCCCGAAACATCGCCATGGCAGCTTCAAGAAACTGGTCACTCGTCAAACAATCGCGTTCCGGCAAATCCAGAAAATCACCGCGCCGCACATGGACAGCCACTAGCGCTTGGTCCTTGCGACGAAGCTTTTGAAGCTCCAGATCGACTTTGGAAAGAAGGGATGGGTCACGCGGCTGAAAGGCGGTGCGAAGATCGTCCTTGATGTGCTCAAAATATCGTTCGGATTGAAAATATCCACGCAGACAGGTTCCGTCCGGCAGATCTGAAAATCTGCTGTCATAGGTAAAGTTCTTTTCGACATAAAAGCGGAACCACCGGGGTGGCAGCCACAAATTGCGGGACAGATTCCAACGCGCGCGCCACCGATCCTCCTCCACAGGAGTGCACATGCGATAGGAGTGAAGATCAAGATCAAGAATACGTAACGGTCGTGACGCGGGATCATCGAGATCACCTTGAACACCACGAAAACTACGCGCCTCAAGGCACACGGATGTGCCCTGCCGCTTGGCAAGCGCCAAGCCTGCAGCATATTGGAAAAGCTGATTTCCAAGACCGCCAGAAAGATGAACGGTAATCAGGGCGGGCCTCTAGTAATTTCGTATGGATGACGACTTCGACTGAAGGCGACCCTAAGTCACAATCGGCGCGATTGGCAACACTTGCAACACATGGGTGAAAAACCTACTAGTTGAGCTTGAAAAGACCAATGGCCCCGAAACACCAAGAGCCCTGCTCACCGGATCCGATATGGGACGACACCGCTCTCCACTGAAGCAAGCGCTGGATGTGAAATCCAGACTGTTCTTTCTGTCGCGCCTTTTGACACTCGGGCTCCCGTCTTTGCGTCGTTTCTGGAGCTTCTATCCTGACGTGGGCTTGCCGCCCCCGGATCGCATCAAGCTTCTCCACCGGAGCGTGTATCAACATCCTTGGATGTCGGCGAATTATGAAGATGCACGCACCTTTGCGCTGAAGAACAATGTGGACTCCCCGGCTACGTCGCTCTGGAGCGATGCCCACACCACCGAGCGCTATGTCGCAATCATTCGGGATGTTGTGGTGCCCGGCCATTCAGGAACACCCGTTGATCCGGTCACGGCCCGCCAAATCAGCTCGGATAAAACTGGCGCCAGCAATTGGAGCCGGGCGCGCCCTTCCATCAGCGCGCTCACACGCCGTCAGCTCTCGGCCGATCTGACGCTCGTCATTCCCAAGCTCAATCATTTCGGTCACCTGCTGACCGATTTTCTGATGCCCCTGTTTTTTGCTTTGCAGATGATTGGCTTTTCGGAAGGCACGCGACTTCATATTGTCACGAGCCGCCGCCCCAATGCGCTCATTCTGGCCTTCATTGAGGCTGTCAGACAGGCGGGCTATGAAGTTACCCATATCGAAGGGCAATTATGGGAAGAGATTCATGTGCCGCGTCTCCTGCACGCGACAACACATACACAAAATCTCGAATTGAAATTCGCAACGCCTGAAGCCATTCCCTTCGCACGCGATCATTTGCTCAAGGCTCTTGCACCCGTGAGCGAAACAACTGCACGCAGGATTTTCCTGCTGCGCGGCAACACCAAAACACGGCAAGTGAACGGTGAAGCCGAATTGGCCCAAAAGCTCGAGCAGCTTGGCTTTCGCACTCTGGTCGGCAAGTGGAGCAATCTGGCAGACCAAATCACGGCCTTTCGCGATGCCGATATCATTGTTGGTGCGCATGGGGCCGGACTTGCCAATATTTTATGGTCCAAGCCCGAAGCCACGTTGATCGAATTATTTGCCAATAATGCACGCAAGACCACGGGCCTGCATTGGGCCTCGGCCGTTGGCGCAAATTACATAGGCCTTGCGGGATCGGACGAAGAACAGATGCAATGTTTTTCGATTAACCCGGAAGAGATCTTTTCAACCATACAATCCGTCATTGCTCGGACCGAACAGGGACATTGAAGGCCATGAATAGGGATGCTTTGGGGGACCTGCTGGCAACATCCAGCTTGCAACAGCGCAAGCCGTTTTCGTCCGCCACCCGGCTTGATTGGTATGCGCCGCCCGAAATCTCTCAAGTGCTCAGCTTCAACGAACACAAACGCGCTGTCTATACGCTCGTGCTGCCCGTCTTCAATCAGGAAAGCATCATAGCTGACTTTATCAAAAGCCATGATCTCCATGCGAGCCTGCCCTATAATTTTATCGCTATCCTCGATTGCTGCACAGACCAGAGCGAAGCGGCACTGCAATCTGCTCTCGAAACCCTGAACAGTTCAAATCTTGTTCAGGCAGCGATGATCACAACATCCGTTCCTTTTTTTGAAACAGCCTGCGACAATATCGGCTTTCTCTGCAGCGAAACTGATTACATCATTGAAACGCAGCCTGATCTATTTATTGCAACAAGAGGTTATGACCGCCGTCTGCTCTCCGTCCTTTCAAATGACAAGGTTTCATGTGTATCAGGACGGTGCGGACATTCTTTTGGCGAGCTGGTGAAACCGCCCAAATGGAAAAAGATTCTTGGTATCGATCCGACACCGAAAAACTCCCGCGTGGGACTGCTGGGCAGCCGCATCGAGAAAGACGGGCTGTCGGTCGATGACACACAGATGACGGCTTATTTCTGTGAAACGGTCAATCGCGGACCGATTGCTTTCCGCAGAGCTGATCTGGTCAAATCCGATTATCTCGATCAGGAAAGCTTTTATCTGGGCAACGATGATCATGACTGGAACTTGCGTCAGTGGATGTCGGCCGGCAGGCTCCCTGCTTACGTTCCGATCAAAATATCTTCGAAGCTTGAATGGGGAAGCACGCGCAAGAGCCGCGACCCTCTGAACGAGCGTGTTTTTCAAGGCTTGAAACATCGCCCCGACCATTCAACTCTTCAAAGCTTCATGCCGTCTTACAAGCCTTTTTGCAAAGTCACGCCTTTCACATTCGGAGATTTTTCTGGATGATCCATTTTCTGACCTTCGGGGGCGGCAGTGAGGAGATGGCGGCGGCGGCGCAACGCCTTGTAGATCAAGCCAGACACAGCGGCTTTTTCGATATCTGCACAGCCTATTCCGGAGCGGACCTGGAAAATGATCCGTCTTTCCAGACGCAGCATGGCGAGTTTCTGAAGTCCCACCCGCGCGGGTTCGGGTACTGGCTGTGGAAGCCGTATCTCATCGGCCGTTATCTCGACACGATGAAAGATGGGGACCTGCTCTTCTATTGCGACGCCGGTTGCGAAATCAATCCGCTGGCGGGTGCGCAATTCCAACAGTTTGTCGCCCATCTCGGAGCACACGGGTTTCTCTGTTTCATTCTTGAGAACCGCGCTTGTGAAACGTGGACCAAATTTGATCTGATTGATCGCTACCCGCTGTTGCGTGGCCGAAAGCAAATCGAAGCAACTGTTTTGGGGTTTGTCGCGTCCCGGTCATCCCGCGCATTGGTGGCGCAATGGACTGATCTGTGTTGCGCAGAAAATTATCGTTTTCTGGACGACAGCCCCTCTCGCCTGCCCAACCACGAAACTTTCAAAGAGCATCGCCACGATCAGTCCTGCCTGAATGCGATTGCCCATCCGACGGCCGTGCCGCTTTCCCATCACCTTCTGTATTCGAAACGGAAAATTGAAACGCCCTTCATGCCGCTCCGAAACCGGACCGGCAAAAGCCAGACAAGCTGCTACAGATTTGGCCCGCTCGGCGTGATGATCTGGATTCGGCCGACCAAACATCCCAAATTTTGGGTTCAGTGGACCTAAGTGAAAAAAACCCACGCCACACCACAAACAAAAAAGCCCCAGCAGCCTGTTCAGGCAACCGGGGCTTAATTGGTGGGCGCGACAGGGATTGAACCTGTGACCCCTACCATGTCAAGGTAGTGCTCTACCGCTGAGCTACGCGCCCGTGGCAAGGCGCCTTGAAGGCGTCTGCAAACGGAATGGGCGGGGTATAAAGGGCAATCGGCAGCGAAGCAAGCGCCCATCACCCTTTTTTCAGGCTGCCAAGAGGCGCTGCACCTCGTTGACAAGATCCTTCAGATGGAAGGGCTTGGAGAGGATCTTGGCTTCGCGCGGCGCTTGGTTGTCTGGGTTGAGCGCAACAGCGGCAAAACCGGTGATGAACATGACCTTGATGTCGGGGTCGAGCTCGGTGGCGCGGCGCGCCAGCTCGATGCCATCCATCTCGGGCATCACAATATCGGTCAGCAGCAGCTCGAAGGGCTCTTCGCGCAGACGATTATAGGCCGACAGGCCATTGTCGAAGGACGCGACATCATAACCGGCATTTTGCAGCGCCTTCACGAGGAAGCGGCGCATGTCGTTGTCGTCTTCGGCAAGAAGGATCTTGGTCGAAAGGGCGGGCAGATTCATGGGGGCCTCACGCAAAACTCTGTCCCCCATAAGCGCAGGCGAGAGTAAAGAAGGCGTGAAAAGAGCAGCCCCCCAAGGCAGGAAAAAGGGGCCCGACAGGCTTCTTGTAGACAGGTCTGTGCCGTCTTGGCACATTGGGCGCTACTCATCTCCATTTCCTGCCCCTTCGGGCCGGACAAGGCCCGGTCCATGAGCAGCGCCAGCGATCCGTTGAACCCCATGGTTCAGACCACCGACACACCGGTTGAGCCGGAATTGCGCTTGCCCTTCGAGACGCTGGAACCCGCCGCTCTGTCGACGCCGCTGGTTTTGTCTTCCCCCCATTCGGGCGCCATTTATCCGGCGGCCTTTCTGGCAGCCTCCCGCCTCTCCCCCAAAGCCCTGCGCCGCTCCGAAGATGCTTATGTCGATGAGCTCTATGCGCAGGCGCAGCGGCTCGGCATTCCGATGCTTAAAGCCCATTTCCCGCGCGCCTATCTTGATCTCAATCGCGAGCCTTACGAGCTCGATCCGCGCATGTTTGAGGGACCCCTGCCCCATATGGCCAATACGCGCTCGCTGCGCGTGGCCGGCGGGCTTGGCACGATTGCGCGCGTGGTCGCCGAGGGGCAGGAGATCTATTCCGGCCGCCTCCCCGTCGCTGAAGCCCTGCGGCGCATAGACGGGCTCTACAAGCCCTTCCACCACACATTGCGCAGCCTGTTGCGCCGGGCGCAGCGCGCCTATGGGCTGGCTGTGCTGATCGATTGCCATTCCATGCCCTCCTGGATCGGTGCGGGCACCCAGAAGGCCGAGAAGGTCGATGCCGATATTGTGCTGGGTGATCGCTTTGGCACGGCCTGTGGCGGACCCGTTGTCGAATTGGTCGAGCGCCATTTGCGTGATGCCGGCTATCACGTCCAGCGCAACAAACCCTATGCGGGCGGCTTTATCACCGAACATTACGGCAATCCGCGCGCCGGCTTCCATGCGCTGCAGATCGAAATCAACCGCGCGCTGTATCTGGATGAGGACAGTCTGGAGAAAAAGCCGGGCTTCCAACGGCTGAGTGACGATCTTGCCGCCATGAGCCGCAAGCTGATGGCGCTGGCCCAAGAGATGAGCCAAGCCGGCCAAGGGCTTGGGGCCGGCCTGCCACTGGCGGCCGAATAGGTCCCTGAAAAAAAGACGGCCGCCGGTTTGCACCAGCGGCCCAAGTCTAGGGAGGAAACGCCCAAGGAGGGCATATCAGCGACGACATAGTCATCACGTGAACTATTTATACGTGTGCGCTGCACAAAGAGCAAGTGTTGCTGACCTATTTTTTTCAGCTGCGGCAGACTGTCGCAACTCTCGAAGCAAGCACCTGAAAAGGCGGGGCTTCCGGTCACCCCACGCCGCCCCACCCGGGCCTCGCCTCCGGCCAGCCTCTCCTGTATGTCTCTGCCATCGCGTTTTGCCGGAGGCTTTATGAGCGCTGTCGATTTTGCCCGTTTCGTCGATGATCTGGCACAGGCCTCGGGCGAGGCCATTCTGCCGTTTTTCCGCACGCATCTGGGCACTGAGGACAAGAATCACGGCGGCGCCTTTGACCCTGTGACAGAAGCCGACAAAGCAGCCGAAACCATCATGCGCCGCATGATCGAGGAAGCCTTTCCCGCGCACGGCATGATCGGCGAGGAATTCGGCAATAAAAATGCCGACGCAGATTATGTCTGGGTGCTGGATCCCATCGACGGCACCAAGAGCTTCATTTCAGGCTTGCCGGTTTGGGGCTCGTTGATCGGCCTGCAACACAAGGGCCGTCCTTGTTACGGCATGATGCACCAGCCTTTCACGCGCGAGCGTTTTTCGGGCGATGGACAAGGCGCGCGTTGGCGCGGGCTTGATCTGCACGGCAAAATGACCGAGCGCACCTTGCGCACGCGCGCTTGCGCCTCTCTCGCACAAGCCACACTGATGACAACGCATCCTGCTTTGCTGACGCAAGACACGCGCATTCCCTATCAGCGCGTTGAAGAGAAAGTGCGCCTGTCTCGCTATGGCGGCGATTGCTATGCCTATTGCATGCTGGCAGCCGGTCACATTGATCTTGTCATCGAGAGCGGTCTGAACCCGTATGACATAGTCGCATTGATCCCGATCATCGAGGGCGCTGGCGGCATCATCACGGATTGGTCAGGCGACAGCGCAGCCAAAGGCGGCGCGATTGTCGCAGCAGGCGACAAGCGCACGCATGAAGAAGCCTTGCGCCTGCTGAACCAATAGCAAGAAGATCGGGTTTACGCGACGCCCAAGCGCAGCAGGTCGTGCAAATGCACAATGCCGCACGGGTGGTTTTGCGGATCCACCACAAGCATGGCTGAAATCTTGCGGCTGTTGAGCATTTCAAGAGCCTCGACACCCAGCGTCTCGGGTGTGACCGTGCGCGGGGCGCGCGTCATCACATCATCCACGCGCGCGGCCATCAGATCGGGGCGCATATGACGGCGCAAATCGCCATCGGTGACGATGCCAGCCAGCGTGCCATCCGTGTTGAGCACGCCGACACAGCCAAAGCCTTTGGCTGAAATCTGCACCACAGCTTCACTCATCAGCGCACCCAGCGAGATGAGCGGCACGCGCTCATCGCGATGCATGATGTCGCGCACGAACGTCAGCTTGGCGCCGAGCTTGCCGCCGGGATGAAAGACGCGGAAATCCTGCGCGGTGAAACCCTTCACCTCGAGCAGTGCCACGGCAATCGCATCTCCCAATGCCAATTGCATGGTGGTTGATGTTGTGGGTGCCAAACCATTGGGGCAGGCTTCTTCGCTTTTTGGCAAAGCCAAACAGACATCGGCCTCACTACCCAAAGCACTCCCTGCATTTGATGTGATGGCAATCAGCGGAATCTGGAAACGGCGAGAATAGGTAATGATATCGGCCAGCTCTGCCGTCTCACCTGACCAGGACAAAGCGAGAATCACATCGCCCTGCTGGATCATGCCGAGATCGCCATGGCTGGCTTCGCCCGGATGAACAAAATAGGCCGGCTGTCCGGTGGAGGCGAGTGTTGCTGTGATCTTGCGCCCGACATGGCCCGACTTGCCCATGCCCGTCACAATGACGCGACCATTGGACGATGAGATCATCTCAATCGCGCGGGCGAACAGATCGCCAAGGCCGGTTTGGCTGAGGGCCGCCTCAAGGGCTGCAATACCCGCACGCTCAAGACCGAGCGTGCGAAGGGCGGAGGCCTTGGCCTGTGAAGAATGGGGAGCGCCAGATGTCATAGGCTTCTCATACCAGCGCCAAGCTCCAGAGGAAACCCCGCAGGGTTTTCTAGAGTGATCCCAACAGTTTCTTCAATTCAGCCTTGAAGGCCGGCGCC
>CANGRU010000036.1 GCA_947456315.1 Beijerinckiaceae bacterium
GAAGAATGCGTCTATGTGATCGAAGGCAAGGGCTACGATCTGCATCAGGATTCTGATTGCGAAATCGGCAATGTCTTTGAATGGGTCATCAATCCGCAGGTGCAGCGTTTCGAGTGGGAATCGGGCGATGTGATCTACATCCCGCCGAATACGGTGCATCAGCATTTCAATGCTGACCCCGACAAGCCGGCGCGCTTCATCTCCTGCACCAACCGCATCTTCAAGCAGATCGGCCTGAACACACTCGAACAATTCGAGGATTCGCCCGATTTCGATCCGAAGGTGGTGCTGACCGCCGATCTCGTGCGCGACTATCTGCGCGGCAAGAAGTAAGATACAGGCGCGGGCGGCTTTGGCCGCCCGCACTTTTTCCAGCCGTCATTGCAAGCGAAGCGAAGCAATCCTGACGGTTTGGCGGTTTCTGGATTGCAGATGAACCGATCCCCCGACAAGCCCCTGCGCACCCAATTGCAACATTCCATCCGCGACCATTTGCTGGGCGCGGATGCTGAACATGTGCATGACGAGGACGCTGATCATGACCATGATCATGAGGGTGGTCCGGGCACGCTGGGTGCAGGTGCGCGCGCGCTGGAAAGCGTGCCGCTGGTCAGCATGGGCATTGATATCGGCTCGTCGGGCACACAAATCGCATTCTCGCGTTTGTTGATGCGCGGACCCGGTGAGCCGATCGCCATGCGCCGCCATGCCGCCGAGCGACAGACGCTGTATTTATCGCCCGTGTCGCTAACGCCGTTCAAGGGCGCGCATGAGATTGACGAGATACGGCTGCGCGCCATCATTGATCGCGCTTTCGAGGCGGCGGGCATTACGCCTGATGATATTGAAACCGGCGTGGTCATTCTGACGGGCGAAGCTATGGCGCGCGACAATGCGCAAGCCATTACCCATATGTTGGCGCAAGATCTGGGCGAGCTGGTCACCGCCACGGCGGGCCACCAGATGGAAGCCATGCTGGCCGCCTACGGCTCGGGCGCGGTGCGTCGCTCGGGTGAAAAAAGCGCGACCCTTCTCAACATCGACATTGGCGGCGGCACAACAAAGATTTCGCGCATTGTGGATGGCCACATTGAAGCCAGCGCCGCGCTCGCCATCGGCGGGCGGCAGATGTGTTGGTCACGCGAGGACAGACTGATCCGTTGCGATGACAGTGCGCGACGGTTTCTGGTGCGTGCCGGCATCAACTGGCAGATCGGGGACGCAGTCGATTTTGCCGCGCTTGATGGTGTGGCCGGGCAAATGGCTGATGCCTTGATCGAAGCGCTGGTTAACCCTGCGGCGCAGGCCGATCTTTGGCTCACCGATCCGCTTGAGGCAAAGCCCGTCGAGGGCATTTTGTTCTCAGGTGGTGTGGCCGAATATATTTACGATCGTGAGACACGCGATTTTTCGGATATGGGTCGCAGGCTTGGTTGCGCCATTGCGCGCCGTCTGGCGGAGGGCAAGTTTCCGGCCCCGCTCGAAGCGGAAGGCGAATGTATTCGCGCGACAGCTTTGGGTGCGTCGGAATTTTCCGTGCAAATGAGCGGGCAGACGAGCTTCATCTCGCATCCCGCTTTGCTGCTGCCGCGACGCAATCTGCCTGTGCTGATGCCAACTATCGCGCTGACCGGCATGCCGGATCCGGTTGCCATCGCAAAGGCGACGGCACAACATCGCAAAGCCTTTGGTCTGGAAGGTATCGAGAAAGATTTTGCGCTCGCCTTGCGCTGGCGTGGTGCGCCCGACTATGCGCGCCTGCGTGCTCTGGCGGATGGTCTTGCGGCGGGCCTGCAAGACCGTGTTCAGGCAGGTCTGCCGTTGCACATCATGCTGGAGGGTGATGCGGCACTGACGCTGGGCCATATTTTAAGCGACGAGATCAAGGTGACGTCTCCCCTGTTGGTGATCGACGGGATCACTTTGCGCGATTTTGATTTCGTGGATATCGGCCGCATCCGTCTGCCATCAAAAATGGTGCCGGTGACGATTAAATCGCTGCTCTTCGATGTGGCGCAGAAAGCGGAGTGAAAAGCCGTCATTGCAAGCGTGAGCCAAAGCAATGACGGCGTTTTATTTAGCGTGAACGCTGTTCGCGGCGTTCGCGATTGGGCCCACCCGCATTGCGCTTGTCGCCTTGCGGTGTGCGCGGACGAAAGCCATTGCCGGATGAGCGCTCGCCCTGTTTCTGGCCCTGATGCGGACGGCCCGAGCCACGCTGCGGAGGCTTGGGAGCGGGTGCCTTGTTCTCGTCAGCCTTGCCCTGCGCACTGCGGCGATCCGTGATCGGCAGCACTTGGCGCGTCAGCTTTTCAATCTGGCGAAGCAAATGGCGTTCTTCATTGTCGCAGAACGAAATGGCCGTGCCTTCATGGCCTGCACGCGCGGTGCGGCCAATGCGGTGGACGTAGCTTTCGGCGACATCCGGCAATTCGAAATTGACGACATGGGAGACCTGATCGACGTCAATGCCGCGTGCGGCAATGTCGGTTGCCACCAGCACGCCGGTGCGGCCATCTTTGAATTCAGCGAGCGCCTTCTGGCGCGCGCCCTGACTCTTGTTGCCATGAATGGCGGCCGCCGTAATGCCGGAGGCTGCCAGATGCTGCGCCACTTTATCCGCGCCGCGCTTGGTGCGTGTGAAGACAATGGTGCGCGAGAAATCTTTCGAGCCCAGAAGCTCGACCAGAAGATCGCGCTTGGCTTTGGTGTCGACCAGATAGACCGATTGCGCGACGCGTTCGGCTGTGGTGGCAACGGGTGTCACCGTCACTTCGACCGGATCTGTCAGCATTTCGCCAGCCAATGTTGCGATTTCGCGCGGCATGGTGGCGGAGAAGAACAGGCTCTGGCGATGTTTGGGCAAACGCGCGACGATCTTGCGGATCGGCACGATGAAGCCGAGATCCAGCATATGGTCGGCCTCGTCCAGCACGACGATCTGTGTGCCGGACAGTTTCACAGTGCCGCCGGCCATATGGTCGAGCAAGCGGCCCGGGGTGGCAACCAGCACATCGACGCCGCGCGCCATAGCCTGCACCTGCGGGCCATGGCCGACGCCGCCCACGATCACCGCCACGCGGATGCGGGCATGGCGACCATAGGTGCGGAAGCTTTCAGCGATCTGGGCAACCAGTTCGCGGGTGGGGGCCATCACCAGCACGCGGGCGGTAGCGGAGGAATGGTTCAGAGGTTCATCCAGCAAGCGCTGGATGATGGGCAGGGCGAAGGCCGCCGTTTTGCCGGTGCCGGTCTGGGCAATGCCCAGCAGATCGCGGCCTTTCAGCAAGTCGGGGATGGCTTTGGCCTGAATGGGGGTCGGCGTTGTATAGCCTTCTTCGCTCAGGGCGCGAAGGAGGGTCTCGGCCAAGCCGAGATCCGCAAAATTTGTCAAAGTTCAATCTTTCCAAGGGTGAATCGTGCCATGGCCGCTGAAGCGACCGGCAGGTTCGTTTATGCAGGGGACAGCCCCGCGTTCCTCGGGCAGTCGGTCGGGGGGATACCCCTGCGCTCGACAGTGGGCGAATGGGCAAAAGCCCGAAAGCCGGACGCGGCTGGAGCGCAAAGTGCCTCAGGACGAGGACAAGCGCCTTGTCGCATGCGCTTGGAGGTTGCGTCAATCGAAATAGGGCTTACAAGCCCAATTCCAGACATGCTCAACGGGGTCACGAGGACCATGCAGGGACATAATCCGCAGCTTTCGCTCTCCAAGGACAAGATCCGTATTCTGCTCCTGGAGGGGATTAATGACAGTGCCGTTGAGCTCATCATGGGCTCTGGCTACACGAGCACCACGCGCCTGATGAAGGCGCTGGATGGCAAAGAGCTCGATGAAGCGATCCGCAACACGCATATCATCGGCATCCGCTCGCGCACGCAATTGACCGAAGAGGTCTTTGCCAAGGCCGAGAAGCTGATTGCAGTGGGTTGCTTTTCGGTCGGCACCAATCAGGTCGATCTCGATGCAGCGCATCGGCGCGGCATTCCGGTGTTCAACGCGCCTTTCTCCAACACGCGCTCTGTCGCTGAGCTGGTGATTGGCGAAATCGTCATGCTGTTTCGCCGCATCTTTCCGCGCTCTGTCTCAGCCCATGAAGGTGGCTGGGACAAGTCGGCCACGGGTTCGATCGAAGTGCGCGGCAAGACGCTGGGCATTATCGGCTATGGCAATATCGGCAGCCAGCTGTCGACTTTGGCTGAAGCCATGGGCATGCGCGTTATTTATTTCGATGTCATGGACAAGCTACGCCATGGCAATACGGAGCCCGTGGAAAGCCTCAATGAGCTTCTGCGCGTCGCAGATGTTGTCTCTCTGCATGTGCCGGAAAATGCTTCGACCTTTAACATGATGGGCGCTGAACAATTCGCCCAGATGAAAAAGGGTGCGCATTTCATCAACAATGCGCGTGGCACGGTCGTTGATCTCGATGCGCTGGCCGCTGCTCTCAAGAGCGGACATCTGGCAGGTGCTGCGGTTGACGTGTTTCCGGTGGAGCCCGCATCCAACAGCGAAAAATTCGTAACGCCGCTGCAAGGTCTGTCCAACGTCATTCTGACGCCGCACATCGGCGGCTCGACCGAAGAAGCCCAGGAGCGCATCGGTGCGGAAGTCGCGCGCAAGCTGGTGGATTATTCCGATTCCGGCTCAACCGTCGGCGCGGTGAATTTCCCGCAGGTGCAATTGTCGTCGCGTGCGCAGGGCACACGCTTCATCCATGTGCACAAGAACGTGCCCGGCGTGATGAACAGCCTCAATCAGGTTTTCTCGCGTCACGGTGTGAATATTGCAGCGCAATATCTGCAGACCGAGGGTGACCTTGGTTATGTCGTGATGGAAGCCGACGGTTGCGGTGGTGATACCGAGGCCGTGCTTGAGGAAATGAAGGCTGTCGAGGGCACGATCCGCGCCCGCCTGCTTTACGCGGGCTCTTGAAGCGTCTGGAAAACCGCACGCCTCAACCGCACTTTTTCTGATTTTCTGCATCACCCCGCCCGAATGGCGGGGTGATTGCATTTCAAACCCTTCATTTTCATCAGCAAAATAATACGGCCTCTCGTCTCGGGCTTGGCATGTCTCTGGCTTTGTTCTTGGTCGATGCGCCTCAAGTCTGGTGCATTGCAACAAGAATGAACGGGGCAGGGTAGCGCTATGGGAACGAGCCAGATTCTTCGTCGTCTCGCAGGTGAGGCAGACGAGGCCGCGGCCAATCAATCAGGGGTCATTGCGACTTTGCCGCTGCGGTCCGAGTGCCGCATCGCGGTCTTGACCTCGGATGCGCTCATGGCTTTTGCCGTGACGTCGATCTGCACCTCGCATTTTCCCATTGTCACTGTGATACGGGCAGAACTTGATGATCTGCGCGCCGCGCGCCATCTCGATTCACGCGGCCATGCTTTGATCATTCTCGATGCGAGCCTGCTCTCCGAGCTCGGCCCCGAGGTTGTGGGTGCATGGTTGCGCCCTTTCCGCAGCGTGCCGGTTTTACTACTTTCGGCTACACCCGGCGCGCAGACGCTGGATCATTTCCAGACGGTCAAGCCCTTGCCTCGCGACATCACCCCGCGCGGTCTGGCCGAGGCCATCCGGCTGACTTTGAAGCGCGCCGACCAAGGGGCCGGAGAGCGCCGGGGACGTCTGCAAGAAATCGACAGAATTACCGCGACTCAATGGCGTGTGATCGGCTATCTTGGCAATGGTCACTCCAATAAGGAGATCGCGTTTCGTATGGGTATTTCAGAAGCTACTGTGAAAGCTCATGTGGGGGCCGCGATTGCCCGTCTTGGTTTGACCAATCGCACCGAGGTTGCGCTCTTCGCGCAGCGCCTCGCAATGGGGTCGCGTTGGTCGGCAATGGCCACCGATGTCGACGCGCCGATCTGAAGGCTGACAGAACACATGGATGAACAGCTCGCCAAGGCCGCGCTTGCCTACCATTCCTTCCCGACACCTGGAAAAATTTCTGTGGTGCCCACCAAGGGCATGAGCAACCAGCACGATCTGTCGCTGGCTTATTCGCCGGGTGTGGCCGCCGCCTGTCTGGCGATTGCGGAAGATCCCGAGCAAGCGCTCAGTCTGACGTCACGCGGCAATCTGGTGGCTGTTGTCACCAATGGCACGGCTGTCTTGGGCCTGGGCAATATCGGCCCGCTCGCCGGCAAGCCGGTGATGGAAGGCAAAGCCTGTCTGTTCAAAAAATTCGCCAATATCGATGTCTTCGATATCGAGCTGGCCGAGAATGATCCCGACAAACTGATCGATATGATCGCGGCGATGGAGCCGACGTTTGGCGGCATCAATCTCGAAGATATCAAGGCGCCTGAATGTTTCGTGATCGAGCGCAAATTGCGCGAGCGCATGAACATCCCCGTCTTTCATGATGATCAGCATGGCACAGCCATTGTTGTGGGGGCGGCTGTCTTCAATGCGATGGAGCTTGTTGGCAAAAAACTCTCGGACGTGAAACTCGTCTGTTCGGGTGCTGGTGCTGCGGCGCTGGCCTGTCTCGATTTGCTGGTGGGTCTTGGCATTCGCAAAGAGAATATTTTCGTCTCTGATCTTTATGGTGTCATCCATACGGAGCGCAATGAAGGCATCAATGAAGAAAACCGCCGCTACATGCAGAAAACATCTGCCCGCACATTGGGCGATGTGATCGATGGCGCTGATATTTTTCTGGGCTTGTCCGCGGGCAATGTGCTCAAGCCCGATATGGTCAAGCGCATGGGCCCGCGCCCGCTGATTTTGGCGATGGCCAATCCGCACCCCGAGATTATGCCCGAAGATGCGCGCGCTGCCCGTGCGGACGCGATCATTGCGACAGGCCGCTCTGATTATCCCAACCAGGTGAACAATGTTCTCTGCTTCCCCTTCATTTTCCGTGGCGCACTTGATGTGGGCGCAACGACGATCAATGAAGAGATGAAGCTTGCTGCTGTGCGCGCCATTGCGGAATTGGCTCATGCCGAGCAATCGGATGTGGTGAGCGCGGCTTATGCGTTTGAGAGCCGCTTCGGTGAAGAATATCTGATCCCCAAACCGTTTGATCCGCGTCTGATCTCGGCTGTGGCGCCAGCTGTGGCGGAAGCCGCGATGAAAAGCGGCGTGGCCAAGCGCCCGCTGGCTGATATAGCCGCCTATCGTCGCGACATGGAGAATTTCGTCTATCGCTCCGGCAATATCATGAAGCCAGTGTTCGAGGCGGCAGCCCTTGCGCGCAAGAAGATCATCTATGCCGAGGGTGAAGACCTGCGCATTCTGCGCGCCGCGCGCATTGCGATTGATGAAAAGATTGCAAAGCCCATTCTGGTTGGTCGCAAGAGCGAGATTCTTGCCACCATTGCTGCCCAAAACATCAAGCTTGAAGAAGGCAGTGATGTCGAGATCATCGATCTCGAAGATGATGCGCTGATTGGTCGTGCGGCTGAAGAATATTATCAGCAAAACCGTCGCAATGGCGCAACCATCAATGGTTCGGCTGCGCTACTGCGCACCAATCCGACGCTGATGGCTGCAATTGCGCTACGCTGGGGCATGGGCGATGGCATGATCTGCGGAACCTATGGGCCCTATTCCACGCATCTGGACTATGTGGCCGATATGATCGGCAAGAAAAAAGGCGTCACCACTTTCGCTGCCATGAATGTGTTGATGCTGCCCAAGCACACGCTCTTTATCACGGACACTTATATCAACCATGAGCCGACAGCAGCCCAGCTGGCAGAGATTGCCCAGATGGCGGCTGATGAAGTGCGCAGCTTCGGTCTCGAGCCGCGGGTGGCATTTCTGTCGCACTCCAACTTCGGCTCTTCGCAGTCAGACTCTTCACGCAAAATGCGCGCAGCTCTGGGCATTCTTGAATTGGCTGCGCCCGACATCGAAGCCGAAGGCGAGATGCATGGTGATGCAGCGCTCTCCAAGCGTCTTCTCGATGGTGTGTTCCCCGGCGGGCGTCTGACATCGGAGGCCAATCTTCTGGTCATGCCGAATATTGATGCGGCCAATATTTCCTACAATCTTTTGAAAATTGTGGCGGGCGAAGGCGTAACCGTTGGGCCCGTGCTGCTGGGTGCGGCGCGCCCCGTGAATATTTTGACGCCGACGAGTTCTGTGCGGCGCATCGTGAATATGACAGCACTCACGGTCGTGGATGCTGCCATTCAGCTTTAAGCAGGAGGAAACAAGAAATGGCACAAGGGATGTCTGGGGCAGCTACGGCTGTTAAGAAACCACTTTACAAGCAACTGTATGTGCAGGTGCTCGTCGCGATTGTGCTGGGCGGCTTGCTCGGCTGGCTGTCGCCTGATCTTGCCAAGAATGATTGGATCAAGGCGCTCGGTGATGGCTTCGTCAAGCTGATCAAAATGGCCATTGCGCCGATCATCTTCTGCACGGTTGTGTCGGGCATTTCGCATATTCAGGATGCGAAAAAAGTCGGTCGTGTCGGCGTCAAGGCGTTGGTCTATTTCGAGATCATTTCAACCTTTGCGCTCGTGATCGGTTTGCTGGTCGGCAATATCGTCGAGCCGGGTCATGGCTTTGCGGGCAAGCCCGATGCCAATGCGGTTGCCAGCTTTGCCAAGCAAGCGGGTGAGATGAAGTCGATCGACTTCGTCATGAACATCATTCCGGACACAATGGTTGGTGCTTTCGCCAAGGGCGACATTCTGCAGGTTCTGTTCTTTTCGATCCTGTTCGGCTTTGCCCTGATGGCACTGGGTGAGCGCGGTCACACATTGCGCCAGACGGTTGATGATGTGGCGCATGCCATGTTCGGCGTGATTGCCATCATCATGAAGGCAGCACCCATTGGCGCTTTCGGCGCGATGGCTTACACGATCGGCCGCTTCGGTCCGCAGGCGCTGGGCAATTTGCTCGGTCTCATTGCCACCTTCTATGTCACAGCCTTGCTGTTTGTGGTGGTTGTGCTGGGCATTGTGGCGCGCATCGCCGGTTTCTCGATCTTCAAATTCATCGCCTATATCAAGGATGAATTGCTGATCGTGCTCGGCACATCGTCGTCGGAATCAGCGCTGCCGCAGCTCATGGAAAAGCTGGAGCGTCTGGGTTGCTCGAAGTCGGTGGTCGGCTTGGTCGTGCCGACCGGCTATTCCTTCAACCTTGATGGCACCAACATCTATATGACCTTGGCGACTTTGTTCATCGCTCAGGCCTTGGGTGTGCATCTGACCATGGGTGAGCAGTTTGTCATTCTGGGTGTGGCCATGCTCACCTCGAAGGGCGCTTCGGGCATTACAGGGGCCGGCTTCATTACGCTGGCAGCCACCCTTGCTGCGATCCGTCCGGAGCTCGTGCCGGGCATGGCGATTGTGCTGGGCATCGATAAGTTCATGTCGGAATGCCGCGCCCTCACCAATCTGACGGGCAATGGCGTTGCTGCCGTGGTCGTCTCCTGGTGGGAAGGCGAGCTTGATCGCACCAAGCTCAATGCAGGCTTGAACCGTACGGTCGATCCGTCCGATGTCGAGACGGCTGTGACCACCGGCTAAACGGAGCCATATGGCGCGTTCTTGCGCGCCCTGTCATAATCAGCGCGGCGGCCTCAGGGTCGCCGCGTTTTTGTTTCGGAGACTTTGATGCGGGAAGTTGCGCGCGCGCAGCGGGCAGGC
>CANGRU010000037.1 GCA_947456315.1 Beijerinckiaceae bacterium
AGCTCAACACGCCACCCGTAATGCCGATCAGCAGGCCGTAATTCAAACCCACCAGCGACAAGCCTGCGCCATACCATGTGGCGAGGAACAGACAGACCAGCGATTGCCCGCGCAAAAAGCCTGACAAAGCTGCATTGATCTCGGCTGCCAATTCGCGGATCGTATCGACTTCATCACGCGGCAACCAGGAATCGATTTTCGCAACCATGCGATCCCAATCGAGCAGAATGTAGAAAGCCACCACCGGCGTAATCACCAGCAGCGACAAAAGTCCCAGCACCGCGCGCCCGCCCGACCACAGCGATTTCAAAACGCCGCCCGCATATTTGGCCGCTTCGCTCGCCAGATCACTCGTGCCCGGCAGACCGCCAGCGCCGACATCCAGCTGCACACCCAAACGCTCGGCAATGGGTGCCCGTCGCGCCAAAAGACCCGTGCTTTGTTCAGACAAAAGATCACGCAAACGCGTCAGATCACGCGGCAGTGCGTCGAGAAAGGCGGCAACCTGCACACCCAGCACCGGCAAAAGCACCATGGCTGCCAGCACAATCAGGCCGATGAACATGACAAGGATCAGCAATGTCGCGCCAAGCCGGCTGATGCCCCATTTTTCGAGCCGATCCGCCACAGGGTCGAGCAGATAGGCAATGGCGAGGCCCGCCGCAAAAGGCAGCAGCACATCGGCCAACAGCCAAAGCAGCAGAATGGAGACGGCGAGCCCGCTGAGCCAGAATCCGAGCTTTGCATCAATGCGCATCAAACCAAAACCCCGTCAGGCACTCATGTGCCGATACCATTGCGCCAGATAGGCCACGCCCGAGACCACCGTCAATGTCGCGACCAGAACCAAGGCTATGCCGAACCAATAACCAATCGACCATTCAAAAGCCTTGAGGCCCAAAACCAGACCCGCAAAGCCGATTTGCGCGGTCGTATTGAGCTTGGACACCATGAGCGGGCGGATCTGGATCGGCTTTTCCATGATCCAGGAAATCACCACCGCCCCCATGATCATCAGGTCCCGAAACACCACCAGAATGGCAATCGAGGCCGGAACCGCCCCGACCACCGCCAAGGTGATGAAAATCGAGATCAGCAGGGCCTTGTCGGCCAGAGCATCAAGATAGGCCCCCAACTCGCTGTGCAGATCAAAAGTACGGGCCAGAAAGCCGTCGAGCCCGTCGGACGCGCCCGCCAGCAGAAACAGGCCCAGAGCCCAGTTCCACTCATGGTCGGCAATCATCAGCACCGTAACCGGGATCAGCAGGATCCGGCTCAGTGTGATCAGGTTGGGCAGAGCGGCAAAAAGAGGCGAATGGGTCATGCCCCAATCTAGCACGCCCCCGCTCCCGAGCCAGCTTGGCGGTCATCTGGAGAAAGAGAGCGGTGAAAGGGGCGCCAGCCCGCTTGCATCCCGCTCCCCGAGAGGCTACCCCGACCTCACAAAGGACCGCACCCCATGAGCAATGCCCCCAAGAGCGAAACAGGCCTGACCTATGCCCAGGCTGGCGTCGATATCGATGCCGGCAATGCCATGGTCGAGGACATCAAGCCACTGGTGCGCGCCACGCGCCGCTCCGGTGCGGATGCCGAAATCGGCGGCTTCGGCGGCCTGTTCGATCTGAAGGCCGCGGGCTTCAAAGATCCGATCCTCGTGGCCGCCAATGATGGCGTGGGCACGAAAGTGAAGATCGCCATCGAAACAGGCATTCACGACACAGTCGGCATCGATCTGGTCGCCATGTGCGTCAATGATCTTGTCGTGCAAGGCGCCGAGCCGCTCTTCTTTCTCGATTATTATGCAACCGGCAAACTGGATCCGCGCGCGGGTGCAGCCATCGTCAAGGGCATTGCCAATGGCTGCATTGAAGCCGGCTGCGCATTGATTGGTGGCGAGACCGCAGAAATGCCGGGCCTCTATGCCGACAAGGATTATGACCTAGCAGGTTTCTCTGTGGGTGCGGCGGAACGCGGCAAGCTTCTGCCTGCGGGCGATGTCGGGCCCGGCGATGTCGTGCTGGGCTTGCGCTCATCGGGCGTGCATTCCAACGGCTTCTCGCTGGTGCGCCGCATTGTGGAACATGCCGGTTTGAATTGGGAGGCACCTGCGCCTTTCGCAGCTGGCAAGAAACTGGGCGAAGCTTTGCTGACCCCCACCCGCATTTATGTGAAGCCGCTGTTGCAGGTGCTGCGCAAGACAACAGGCCTGAAAGCGCTGGCGCATATCACCGGCGGTGGCTTTCCCGATAACATTCCGCGCGTCTTGCCGGACGGTGTGGGCGTGACGCTGGACCTGACAGCCGTGCCGGTGCTGCCCGTGTTCAAATGGCTGGCTTCAGCCGGCAATGTCGCGATGGAAGAAATGCTGCGCACCTTCAACTGCGGCATCGGCATGATTGTCGTCACTGAAGCTGCACAGGCGGGCGCGATTGAGCCGCTCTTCGCGAAGCGGGTGAAGACCCCGTGCGCTTGGGCGTGATCGACACAGTGCCTGCGGGTCAAGAGCCCGTGCGTTATTCCGGAAAACTCGCGCTGTGAGCGCAGCCCGCACACGCAAACGTGTTGCCGCGCTGATTTCGGGGCGCGGCTCCAACATGCTCTCGTTGATGGCCGCTGCACGGCAAGACGATTATCCGGCAGAGATCGCGCTGGTCTTTTCCAACAAGCCCGATGCACCGGGCTTGGCAACCGCCAAAGAAGCTGGCATTGCCACTGCCGCCTTGCATCACAAAGATTTTGCCAGCCGCGAAGATTTTGAGCGCGCGATGCAGGACATTCTGCTCGCCCACACAATCGACATCGTCTGCCTCGCCGGATTTATGCGCTTGCTCACGCCATGGTTTGTCGAGCAATGGGCGGGACGGATGATCAACATCCATCCTGCCATTCTGCCCTCTTACAAAGGCTTGCATACGCATGAGCGCGCTTTGGCCGATGGTGTGAAGCTGCATGGCGCCACCGTGCATTTCGTTGTGCCGGAAATGGATGCTGGCCCGATCATCGCGCAGGCCGCTGTGCCGGTGGTGGATGGCGACACGCCGCAAACATTGGGTGCGCGTGTGCTGACGCAAGAGCACATCATCTATCCGCTCGCACTCAAACTTGTGGCCAGTGGCGCGGCGCGGCTCGTCGATGGAAAAGTTTTGACTGGCGAGACGATGAACGAGCACACGCTCGTCGTGCCTTCACCGTAACCGCGCCGTCATTGCGAGCCGAAGGCGAAGCAATGACGTTAGACCTTGCAAACCTTCAGAGCGCTTTCGACCTTCGGGCGCGCTGTCTTGCTGTAGGTGCCATTGGCGCGCAGATCATCGGCTTCGTCTTTGGTCATCGCCTTCATCAGATTGCCGGCATAGCAACCGCAGCGATTGACGGCATTGGTCTTGATCGTCTCTTCGACTTCCGACAGCTGGAAGATGCACGCATCCTGAATGCGGCGGCGCAGCTGCTCATCGGTGAGATTGCGCATATCCAGACCCGAACGGGGCGAACCGGACAGGCCCGTTGCAGGCGGACGCGAACCGGCCTGGGACAGGTCCGTCAAAGCAACGCATAAGACCAAAGCGCCAAAAAGAGCTTTCACCTAAACCTCCGCAAATCTTCGAATCTCTGGCCACTATATTAAACGTCATTGCGAGCAAAGCGAAGCAATCCAGAGGCAACGCGTGAGGCCCCTAGTGTGCTTCGCCTTCGGCTCGCAAGACCGGCCTCACCCAGACATGATTGTCATGAAACGCGGCCCCACCAAAGGGCGCGGGACTGTCAGCTCCGGTCAGCATGTTGATGCCGCGCCCCTCGACAAAGGCGGCATTGGGCCAGATGCCTTCCGACACCAGCACCCCGCGCTGCACACCATCAAAGATGCGCGCATGAAGCGCCACATCGCCGCGTTCATTGCCGATGCGCACCAGCGCACCATCGGCAATGCCGAGCGCTGCCGCATCGCGCGGGTGGATGAGAATCTCGGGCTGCCCTTCGCGCTGCCGCGCAGACTTTGTTTCGCTGAATGTCGAATTCAGAAACGACCGTGCGGGACTGGTCGCCAAGCGGAACGGATGCTCGTCATCGGCATTTTCCAGCACATCCCAATGGTCAGGCATTTTGGGCATTTGATCCCACGGGCCTGTCAGCGCGGCAGAACCTTTTGAGTAAGGCACTTTCGGCCAATCCGGCTTGAAGCGGACTTTTTTATCGGGCCATGCAAAACCATCGATGAAATGCTCGGTGTTGAAATCAGGCTGCACATCGACCCAATTGACCTTTTCCATCACGCTCAGTGACGGATGCCCGCTCTCTTGCAAAATGGTTTCGATCAGATCGCGCGGGCGCATATGAAAGCCCGGATGCTCCGCACCCAGCGCATGGGCAAGCGCACAAATCACATCATGATTGGAGCGGCATTCACCCGGCGCATCGATCAGCTTTCCGGCAAACTCGACATATTGATGCCCGCCGCCCGAATACAAATCATCATGCTCAAGGAACATGGTGGCCGGCAAAACAATATCGGCCATTCGCGCCGTCTCGGTCACGAATTGCTCATGCACGACGGTGAACAGATCATCGCGTGCAAACCCTTGCGCCACGAGCTTCTGGTCGGGCGCGACCGACATCGGATTGGTGTTCTGGATGAACAAAGCGGTAACAGGCGGGCCATATTTCAGCGCATGCGCATCGCCCGTCAGGATACGCCCCAGATGGCACTGGTCGAGCACACGGATGTTTGGATCTTTCTGGTCGCCGGCTTCATGGAAGACCTGCTTCCAGCCGAAGATCGCCCCATTATTATGAAAGGCACCGCCGCCTTCATAAGCCCAAGCCCCCGTCACCGCCGCGATGCAGGACGCCGCGTGCATATTCACCGAGCCATTGCGCTGGCGTGAAAAGCCGTAACCCAGACGGAAGAAGCTGCGTTTGGTTTTGCCAACGAGGTGCGCAAAGGCTTCGATCTCGTCGACCGAAAGCCCCGTGATCGCACTCGCCCAGTCTGGCCCGCGCGTTTGCAAATGCTGCTCCAGCTCGCGCGGTGCATCTGTATATTTGTCGAGATAATCCCAATCGGCGAGCCCATCGCGAAACAGCACATGCATGACCGCGCAAGCCAGCGCGCCATCGGTGCCGGGCTTCAGGCAAAGCGCCAGATCGGCCTGCTCCATCGTCGCATTGCGATAGACATCGATGACAACAATCTTCGCGCCGCGCTCTTTGCGGGCCTTGACCGCATGCGTCATGACGTTGACTTGCGTCGCCACCGCATTGGTGCCCCAGATCACCACGCAATCGGCTTTCGCCATTTCGCGCGGATCGGGACCGGCCAACTTGCCTGTGCCTGCGATAAATCCGGGCCAAGCGAGCGTGGTGCAGATCGTGCCGTTGAAGCGCGAATATTTTTTGACATGCGTCAGGCGATTGATGCCATCACGCATGACGCGGCCCATGGTGCCGGCATAATAGAACGGCCAGATGGTTTCAGAACCATGCTGCGCCTCACGCGCCGTAAATTCGCGTGCGATCGTTTCAATCGCTTCATCCCACGAGATGCGCGCAAATTGCCCGGAGCCCTTCGGCCCCGTGCGCTTCATCGGATACATCAAGCGATCGGGATGATGGATACGCTCGGCATAGCGCGCGACCTTGGCGCAGATGACACCATCTGTGTAGGTCTGGTCCTTCGCGCCATAGACGCGGCCGATTTTGGTGCCGTCGATGACCTCCACATCCAGCGCACAGGCGGAGGGGCAATCATGCGGGCAGACGGAGGGTTTGCGGACGATTTGGTTCATGGGGATATATTAGCCGTCATTGCGAGCGAAGCGAAGCAATCCAGACAACGAAAAAGGCGGGCCGAGGCCCGCCTTTCATTCTTCACGCGCTGAAAAAATCAGCCGACGATTTCGTTGCCAGCAAACCACTGGGCGATTTCGATCGCGGCGGTTTCTTCGGCGTCCGAACCATGGACCGAGTTCTCGCCCATGTTCAGCGCAAATTCCTTGCGGATCGTGCCGGCTTCCGCCTTTTCTGGGTTCGTGGCGCCCATCACTTCGCGATATTTCAGAATGGCGTTTTCGCCTTCCAGAACCTGCACGACCACAGGACCAGCGCTCATCTGGTCAACGAGCTCACCGAAGAAGGGACGCTCTTTGTGGACGGCATAAAATGTTTCAGCCTGACCGCGGGTCATGTGGACACGCTTCTGGGCGACGATGCGCAGGCCAGCGGCCTCGATCTTGGCATTGACCGCACCCGTCAGGTTGCGGCGGGTGACGTCGGGCTTAAGAATGGAAAAAGTGCGCTGAATGGCCATGGGGCTCAAAAATCCTGTCTGGGGAGGAGATGGGCGGCTTATAGCGGGGGGTTGCCATAGGAGCAAGACGGCACACGCACCATCAAATCCCCCTCCCCCATGAGGGGAGGGGTTAGGGGTGGGGGTCGCGTGATCTATCAGATGAGCGGACGTTCCATCGGGCATCCTCGCAAAATGGGCGAGATGCGCAGACCCCCACCCCAGCCCTCCCCTCAAGGGGGAGGGAGTTCTATTCCGCCCCTTGCCTTCTCCCCCAGCGCGGGCGACAAGCCCCGCCATGATCCACCTGAATGACCTGACCTACCGGCTGGGGCCCCGCCTCCTGTTCGACAAGGCAACTGCCGCTCTGCCGCCCGGCGGGCGCATCGGCTTTGTCGGACGCAATGGCACGGGCAAGACCACCCTGTTCCGGATGATTGCAGGGGAACTGGCTCCCGAAGACGGCTCCATCAACATCCCTGCCCGTGCGCGGCTTGGTCGCGTGGAGCAGGAGGCGCCCGGCGGCCCCGGCGCGCTGATCGATTTCGTGCTCGCCGCCGACAAGGAGCGCGACGCGCTTTTGACCGAGGCCGAAACAGCGCTCGATCCCAACCGCATTGCCGAAATCCAGACGCGGCTTGTCGACATCGACGCCCATTCCGCACCCGCGCGCGCAGCCTCCATTCTGTCGGGCCTTGGCTTTGATCACGCCGCCCAGCAGCGCGCATTGAGCGAATTTTCCGGTGGCTGGCGCATGCGCGTAGCACTTGCTGCTGTGCTCTTCTCGACGCCCGACCTGTTGCTGCTCGATGAGCCGACCAATTATCTCGATCTCGAAGGCACGCTCTGGCTGATCGATTATTTGAAAACCTATCCCGCCACCATGCTCGTCATCAGCCATGATCGCGACATGCTGGATGCCGTCTGCGATCACATCATCCATCTCGACCGCGCCAAACTCACGCTGTGGAAGGGCAATTACACCAGCTTCGACAAGCAGCGGCGTGAATTGCAAGCGGTGCAGCTGAAACACAAAAAGAAGCAGGACGATCAGCGCCGTCACTTGCAAGAATTTGTCGACCGGTTTCGCGCCAAAGCCACCAAAGCCCGTCAGGCACAATCGCGCCTGAAAATTCTGGCGAAGATGGAACCTGTGTCGGCCATGGTCGACAATGAAGTGCTGCCCTTTCACATCCCCTCGCCGCAAAAGCCCCTGTCGCCGCCCATCGTCGCCATGGATGGTGTGAGCACGGGCTATGACGAGCGCGTCATTCTCTCGCGTCTGTCGCTCAATATTTCCAATGATGATCGCATCGGCCTGCTCGGCTCCAACGGCAATGGCAAATCGACTTTTGCCAAACTCGTCAGCGGACGCCTTGCTGCCATGGGCGGCTCGTTGCGCCGTTCACCGAAAATGGACGTCGGCTTTTTCGCCCAGCACCAGATCGATGATCTGGAACCCAACGGCACGCCCTATTCGCATGTGGCCCCGCTGATGATCGATGGCACGGAAGCCAAAATCCGCGCACGCGTGGCGCAAATGGGCTTTCCCAATATAAAGGCCGACACACGCGTTACAGAATTGTCGGGCGGCGAGAAGGCCCGTCTCTTGATGGGGCTTGCCACATTCAACGGCCCGCATCTGCTCATCATGGACGAGCCGACCAACCATCTGGATATCGACAGCCGCGCAGCCCTCATCGAAGCGATCAATGATTATGAGGGCGCGGTCATGCTCGTCTCGCATGATCGCTATTTGCTGGAGGCTTGTGCGGATCGACTATGGCTGGTGGCCAATGGCACAGTGACCAATTTTGATGGCGACATGGACGAATATACAAAATTCGTTCTGGATCAGGCCGGAGCCGAGCGCGAAGCCAAGCGCCGCGAAGCGCGCGAAGACAAGCCCAAGTCGGATGCAAATCCCGTTATCGACAGGGCAGCCAAACGGGACGCGAAGAAAAAGCTCGATCAGCTCGAAGAGCAGATGAACAAAATGCAAGGGCTGTTGGCCCGCATCGATGAGGCGCTGGCTGCCCCTGACGCTTTTACAAAAGATCCCACCAAAGCCAGCCAACTGGCCGGACAGCGCGCAGAAGTCGAGCGCACGCTCGCGCGTCTGGAAGAAGAGTGGCTGGTGTTGAGCGAAGAGGCCTAAGCCCCGTCATTGCGAGCGTCAGCGAAGCAATCCAGAAACCTCACGTGGTGCCTCTGGATTGCTTCGTCGCTCACGCTCCTCGCAAGGACGACCCGAGGGCCGTCACTTACTCAACTTCGGATCAATCGCATCGCGCAATTTGGCGCCTGTTGCGTCTGACGTCTTGGCAAACACCTCGATCACCTTTTCAATCGCCGCAGCGGGTGCGGGATCAATATCGAGCTTGGCCTGTGTCGCATCTTTCAAAAACTCCGGATCGACAATCATCTTGTCGAAAGCAGAGCGGATCGCTTTCACACGATCAGCCGGAATACCGGGAGGTGCCACCACAGGGCGCGCCGCGGATTTCTGCGCCAAGAAGAGCGTCATCAATTCGCGCTGCTCGGGCGTCTTCACAAAATCCATCGCCAGCGGCACATTGGGCAGATCGGGCTCTTTCTGCGTCGACATTTGCATCAGCACACGGATTTTACCGTCGCGCAGATAATCGGGCTTGCGCGTCTTCACATTCGACCACGACCAGTCGCCCATGCCCTGCACTTCGCCGCGCTCCATCGCAAGCACCGCATCTGTGGTGCCGGGATAGCCGGAGATGATTTTGAACTTCGTGCCGATCAGCGCATTCATCATGCGCGGCGAGGTTTCCGTGTCGATATGCGGACCCGTGCCACCGACCAGCATCTCCTGCTTCATTACATCTTCAATGGTCTGGAAGGGCGAATTGGCCCAGGCAATGACAACGCCCGTCTCGGCCGACAGATTGCCGATCCAGTTGAACTTGGTCAGATCAAACCGCACGCCCTGCGGATTGGTAAACTTGGCCGAAAACACGCCCCGCTGCAGCAAGCCCATGACCGTGCCGTCTTTGGGCGAGACATTGTAGAGCTGGTTGGCGGCGGTGAGGGATCCCGCACCCGGCATGTTCTGGACAATGGCGGTTGGCGCCCCGGGAATGAAACGACCCAGATGGCGCGCCATCAGGCGGCCTTGCGCATCATAGCCGCCGCCCGAATCCGCCCCCACAATCACGGTGATCGTCTTGCCGGTGTAAAAATCCGAGAGCGCATCAGCCTG
>CANGRU010000038.1 GCA_947456315.1 Beijerinckiaceae bacterium
AAGGGTTTGCGCGAATTGCATGAGGGCGGTTTTCGCGGCTGCCGGTTCAATTTCGTACGCCATCTGGGTGGCGTGCCGGATATGAAAGTCTTTGATCGCGTGGTGGCGATGATTGCCCCGTTAGGCTGGCACCTCAATCTGCATTTCGATGCGATTGATCTGCCCCAATATGCGGGCATGCTGGAAAAGCTGCCGTGCACCTATATCATCGACCATATGGGCCGCGTGAAGGCCTCGGACGGGCTTGAGCAGGAGCCTTTCCGCATTCTGCTCGATCTCATGCGCCATGATGAGAAAGCCTGGGTGAAAGTCTGTGGCTCGGAGCGTGTTTCGTCCTCCGGCCCGCCCTTCCATGATGCGGCACCCTTTGCAGCAAAGCTTGTGGAAGTGGCACCAGATCGCTGCATCTGGGGGACCGATTGGCCTCATCCCAATGTGAAGTCGATGCCCAATGATGGTGATCTTGTCGATCTCATCCCGCTGTTTGCAAAGGATGCGCAGACGCAGGAAAAGATTTTGGTGAAGAACCCGGCGCGGCTCTACGGCTGGGACGATTGAAGTCCGCGCTTCTCCCCTCTCCCGCAAGCGGGAGAGGGTGGCATGCACGCAAGTCGGGCCTGCCCGACTTGCGTATGGATATGTTGAAATCGGCTACAGCCGATTTCAATGCATGACGGGTGAGGGTGAGTGCGGTTGAGCCGCCCTCATCCGACCGGCTCCGGCGGTCACCTTCTCCCGCGTGCGGGAGAAGGGATTGACGCGTTTTACTTGATCAGATCGCCAGCCTTCTTGGCGATGTCTGGCGAGACCTTATAGGCCTCGGCAACGACCTGCTGGATTTCTTCACCCTTGACCGGTGTGATTTCCAGCTTTGCCTTGTCGGCTTCGTCCAGAAATTCCTTGTCCTGCATCGTGGCCCAGAAGGCATCGCGCAAGGCTTTCACGCGATCAGCAGGAACATTCGGCGGCGCCATAAAGGGGCGGCCCATGATCTGGCGGGCGAAGATCAGATTGAGGATCTGCTTCTGTTCATCCGTCTTGGCAGCGTCCAGAACGGAGGGAACGTTGGGCAGGTCAGGATGCTTCTTCATCGACAGCTGGACGATGACGTTGATCTTCTTTTCGTCGAGCCACTTTTGCTGCGTCGACTTCACGCTGGACCATGACCAGCCGCAACGGCCCTGCACTTCGCCGCGTTCCATCGCCAGATTGACGTCATTGCCGCCCGGATAGCCGATGATGACTTTCATCTTGGTGTCGAGCACGCCGTTGAGCACGCGCGGGAACTGGTCGGTGTCGGCGCTGCCGCCTGTGCCACCCACGATCAGCTCCTTGCTGATCAGGTCATCGTAGTTTTTGACCGCTGCTGTGTGCCAAGCCACGCAGACCGAGACTTCGTCATTGGCCGAGCCGATCCAGTTGAATTTGGTGGCATCAAACTGCGTGCCGGGCAGGCCGAACAGAGGATCGAATGCCGCGCCGCGCGCGACCGTACCCATGGCTGTGCCATCTTTGGGAGCGACATTGTAGACGTAATTGGCGGCGCGCAACGAGCCGGCGCCCGGCATGTTGGTGACGATGACCGTCGGGTTGCCGGGGATGTGGCGACCATAGAAGCGCGACATCATGCGGGCATAGACGTCATAGCCGCCGCCTGTGCTGTAGCCGACATAGATATTGACGGTCTTGTCCTTGAAAAACTCGGCCTGCGCGAACGACGCGCTGGAACCTGCCGTCAGGGATAGAGCAAGCGCACTGGCGCCGATCAATTTCATGCGAAATGTCATCTTCCGTTTTCCTTTTGCGGGTCCGCCGATCCTTGGGGAGCCTGGGGCCGTGTGGGGGAGGTGCGGCTGGCCGGGACCCATCCGGTCTCTAACCCAAAAGTATTAAGTCGGGCAAGGCGGAAGTGGCTGTCGATTGAGCGCTTTAGCGTGGATGGCCGTGCACAAGGGCGTGAAATGGGCCCGGCCTTGCCCCATCATGGTCCAAGCCGGATTGAGGGGATGGGCAAGATGAGCGAAGCGCGGGTGGATTATACGGTTCAGGGCGGCATCGCCCGGCTGGTGCTGCATCAGCCCGCCCGTCTCAACGCCATGTCGTTTGATATGTGGTCGGCGCTGCCAGACCTTGTGGCGCAGGCCGTGGCGGATGAGCGCGTGCGCGCCCTTGCGGTGGAAGGGGCAGGCGACAGGGCTTTTTGTGCGGGCGCCGATATTTCGCAATTTGGTGAAAAGCGCGCGAGTGAAGAGGCGGTCGCAGCTTATGAAGTGGCTGTGCGCAGCGGGTTGGCGGCACTGGCAGATTGTGAAAAGCCGACATTGGCTCTGGTGCGCGGCATCTGCTTTGGCGGCGGCCTGGCGCTCGCCACCTCGTGTGATTTGCGACTGGTGCGCACAGGCGCGCGCTTTTCCATTCCGGCCGCCAAACTGGGGCTTGGTTACGCCTATAACAATCTCGATTTTCTGGTGCGCCGCATCGGGCTTGGTGCAGCAGCTGATATTTTTTATTCCGCGCGTCAATTTGATGCGGCCGAAGCGCAACGGCTCGGGCTTGCCAGCCATGTCTGGTCGGAAGACACTTTCGATCAGGAAGCAGAAGCCTATCTGGCGCGCATGGCCGCCAATGCGCCACTCACCTTGCGCGCACTCGCCATTTCCTTTCGCGAGCTTGCCAAGCCCGAAGCTGTGCGTGACACAGCCCGTGCCGATGCAGCGGTAGCCGCCTGTTTTGCGAGCGAAGATTATGCCGAAGGCCGGCGCGCTTTTGCCGAGAAACGCGCGCCGGATTTCAAAGGCCGATGAACTTAGTGATGGTGGGAGTGATCCATCATCTCGGGTGCTGCACCTGAGGGTGCAGGGGCGCCCATGCCCACCACAGTGAAGGTGACAGGCACATCGCCTGCTTTTTCAAATTTCAATGTGGCGGAGAAGGATGTGCCTTCTTTCAAAGGATCTTTCAGCCCCATCAGCATCAGATGAAATCCGCCGGGCTTGAGCTCGACGCTTTGGCCCGGTTGCACCGTCAGGCCATCGGCCAGTTGGCGCATGGTCATGATCGAGCCATCCATGGCCATTTCATGAACTTCAATGCGATTGGCCATATCCGATTTGCCGCTGAGCAGGCGATCAGGCGTTGGGCCCGTATTGGTGATGCGCAAATAGCCAGCGCCCACATTGGCAGACACCGGCGTTGCGCGCGACCAGACGTGTTCGATACGAAGTGCGCTTTGCTTTTGTTGAGCTGTCACTTTCAACACGGGCGCCGGATTTTTGGCGGGCTGTCCGGGTTGCGCTACATCGACCCAACGCCATTCGCCTTTGCTGCATTTCTGCACAACGGGGAAGGCAAGTGCGCCAGCGGCATCATCACGCAATTGGCCGACGAAAATGAATTCATCATATTCGCCATCCAGAACGCGCCCGCCGGACCAGGTGATTTTTTTCACGCCCGACGTCACGTCTTTGCCATGTGCCGTGATGGGCTTGGCATAGGGGGCTGTTTCAACCTTCAGCTGCCAGCCGGCTTTCGGCATGGGGCGCACAAGTGCGATCGCATCGGGAATATCGACGCTGAAAGACGTGGTGGGTGAGCCGCCCTCGCAGCCATGGCCCAGACGAAAAACAGCTTTGTAGGACTGGCCGGCAACCGCCTCAGGCTTTTCCAATGTGACATGCGCATTGGCGGGTTGTGCAAGGAGAAGAGCGGCCGTGGCCGCGAGCAAAAGTCGTGTCATGAGATGAAATCCGGTGAACGGGAAAATGGGATTGCGAAGGGATGCAATCAGACCGGAGGCGCGCGGGCGCCCGGTCCTCGTTCAAGCGGATGATTGGGGGCTGTTGTCTGCTGCAGTGCTGCATGGACAAATTGTTGCGCCAGCCGTGTGTCGAGCACCAATGCCGGAGCAGGAGCCGGTGCGAGCGAGGCCTGCGACAGGCACTGGGCGAGGCAGATGCAATCGCTATGGCTCGATCCGGTATCGGGCGCATGGTTGCCACTCGCCAGTTCCGCACAGAGTGGGGCCCGATCCGGATTGAAGGCAGCCGCAGGGGCGGCACCCGTCAAAAAGGCCTGCAGGACGAGCGCATAGAGGGCGAGCGCTGGAAGCACCCGCCGCATCATGTTTGAAAGGATCGATAACCCTGTTCGCATAAGGCCAGACTGAGCATTGAAAAGCGGTGCCGGTCAAGCGGGCGGACTTTAAAACTATGCTTGAAAGGCATGATATTATGCCAAATTAGTCTTTTACGGCATGCATGATAAACCTCTAGCTTGGGCATGAAAAAGCCTTGAGGCGGCAAAATGACCATCGCGCCATGTGATCGCACGGAAGGCGTCACTCTGGTCTGAAAAGTCCGGAGGACTTGATGTTTTTATTTCTGATCGAATGGCAGTCGGAGGATGGCGGGGCTGATGTGTCGCCCGTTCCGCCGGCACTACTGGCATCAGCCTCTTGTGTGCGTTTCTTCAAAATAAAAGGCGTGGTTGCCAATCGTATGATCTGGGCCGAGTTTGACGAAAAGCCCGATGTGCAGCTGCTGCCCAAAGCCAAAGTCACTCTTTTGGAACAGACGGACAGCATCGGCGAAGTAGGGCCCTTGGAGACGCCCCATGTCTATCTGGTTCACAGCGATATCGAGCCAGAGCTGCTGGACGAATATCATCACGGCAGTGGCGTAGAGCATTTGAAGCGATTGGTGAAAGTGCCGGGCATTTTGCGGGCACGTCGTTTTACAGCACTCGCGGGTGCGCCGCTTTTCTTGACAGCTTATGATCTGGCAGATCGCCATGCCTTTGAAAGTCCGGCAGGCCTTGTGGCGCGCAAGACGGCCTGGACGGATCTGATGAACGCCCAATCGCGAGTAACGCGGCGCATTATGTGTCGCGTTTGATTGCGTCAGCTCATTTGTTTTGTGCGCATTTTTTGGCGCAAACTATCCCCGTTCCAGTGGGGATGAATGCTGGATAGAAGTGCGATCATGCTTTCGCGCAAATACATGTCATCGCGCAGAATGACTGAAATATATCTCGAGGGCATTTGCTCGGTGATGTCATAGGTGACTACCTCGTCGTTGGCGCTGATGGTGATCTCCGGCACAATGCCCACACCAAGGCCGATCGAGACATAGGATTTGACGACATCGGAATCATTCACGCGCACACTGATGTTCGGGTTGAGCCCCAGATCGTGCAGGGATTGGTTTACAACATGATGCGTGCGCGAGTCCTTTGTGAAGCCGATCAGATCATAGGTGCAAATCTCTGCAAGTGTGATGTCGCGCTTCGAGGCAAGCGGATGATCTTTCGGAAAAATAGCGACGCGTCGCAAAAGTTTTCCGCGCAGAATAATCAGGCCGGGCACCTCTTTGTCCTCGGGCCCGATGACGCCCATTCCGATGTCGGCATCGCCATTGCGCACAATATCTTGAATGCTGTCGCCATCGGCTTGCATCAAGGACACTTGAACATCCGGATAGTTGCGCCGAAAGGCCAGCATCGGCTTCAGCATTGTGTAACGCGCATGCAGATGCGTGGTCACGATGCTGAACGAGCCTTGATGAGGATTGCGTGCCTCGCGTGCGATCAGATCGATATTGGTGATTTGATTTTCAACCTGTCGCGCGGATTCAAAAGCCGCTTCACCTGCAGGCGTTAATCCGGCAATGCGGTTCTTGCGGCGCGTGAAAAGAGGCACGCCGATTTCTTCTTCGAGCTGGATGATCTGGCGGCTGACGCTGGGCTGGGATGTGTTGAGGGCGGCGGCCGCAGCAGAAATATTCATCTCATTGCGCGCGACCGCGAGCAGCAGCTGCAATTGGCGCAATTTCATCTCATCCCCCTGCTGCCCTTCTGAAGCGGGGCCTGTGCAGTATGCGAGGCTGTGGTGCGGGCGACAAGAATCTCTTGGGGCCCCACCCATGAAGCCGCGCGTCACAAGCGTTAACAACCGACCTCACCCAGTCCGCACATACATATTTAAGTCATTGAATAAATTGATCTTATTCGTGTCATCGCCATGTCACACAGCGCCCCTAGAAGACGGGTGCTGCCTGAACGCAGGCCGCATGTCCGCAAACCGAAAAGGGCCTCCCATGGACCTCTCCAAGATTTTCCGCGCCGCTGTTGTGGCAACCGCTGCTGCAACCGCCTCGCTCTCCGCCCAAGCTGCCGAAATCACCGGCGCTGGCGCGACCTTCCCCTATCCGATCTATTCCAAATGGGCTGACAGCTATAAGGCCGAAACCGGCAATGCGCTGAACTACGCTTCCGTGGGTTCGGGCGCGGGCATCAAGCAGATCTTGGCCAAGACGGTCACATTCGGTGCAACCGATGCGCCGCTCACCGCTGAGCAGCTCGCCAAGGATGGCCTCGCGCAATTCCCGATGGTCATGGGCGCCATCGTCGCGGTTGTGAATCTCGAGGGCGTGAAGCCCGGCGAGCTGGTGCTCGATGGCAAGACGCTCGGCGACATTTATCTGGGCAGCGTCAAGCGCTGGGATGATGCAGCCATTGCCAAGCTGAACCCCTCTCTCAAGCTTCCCGCGAGCGCCATTTCGGTGGTGCGTCGCTCGGACGGCTCAGGCACATCTTTCAACTTCACCGATTACCTCGCCAAGGTGAATGCGGATTGGAAGTCGAAGGTCGGTGTTGGTCAGGCTGTCGAATGGCCGGTGGGCGTTGGCGCCAAGGGCAATGAAGGCATTGCCGGCAATGTCGCGCAGACCAAGGGTTCGATCGGTTATGTCGAATATGCCTATGCCAAGCAGAACAACCTGACCTATGCCTCCATGGTCAATGCCGCTGGCAAGACCGTGAAGCCGACCATGGCTGCCTTCCAGGCTGCTGCATCGAACGCTTCTTGGAAGGCGGAAGATGGTTTCTACCAGATCCTGACCAACCAGCCGGGCGAAGCCTCATGGCCGATGACCGCTGCGACCTTCATCCTCGTCTACAAGGACGCGTCTGATAAGGCCGCTGTCGCTGAAGCACTCAAGTTCTTCAGCTGGGCTTATGAAAAGGGTGGCAAGTCGGCTGAAGAGCTCGACTACATCCCGATGCCTGCGAATGTTGTCTCGCTCGTCAAGGCGATGTGGGCCAAGGACATCAAGACCAAGTAAGGTCTGTTCCAAGGGGAGGGGTGTGAAGCCCCTCCCGCTTTTTTTCAGTGTTCGTATTTTCAAGAGGGGCAGACCGTGACGGATATGAGCGTGCCAGCCACGAGCGATCGCACCAAGCCGCTTGACCGTGCCCGTGCCCTTGCTGCCTTCAAGCTGGGTGACAGCACATTTTACTGGCTGACGCGCGTGTCTGCGCTGATCGTATTGTGCCTTCTGGGTGGCATTATCATTTCGCTGATTGTCGGCGCATGGCCTGCCATCAAAACCTTCGGTCTCGAGTTTCTTGTGACTCGCCGCTGGGCGCCGCAGCTCTCGCCTTCCCCGGTTCTGGGCGCACTCGGCCCGCTCTACGGCACGGTCGTCACCTCGCTGATCGCCATGCTGATCGCCGTGCCTGTGGGTATCGGCATTGCGATCTTCCTCACCGAATTCTGCCCGCCGATGCTGCGCCGCCCCGTGGGTGTGGCGATTGAATTGCTCGCGGGCATTCCTTCGATCATTTACGGCATGTGGGGCTTTTTTGTTCTGGCCCCCTTCATGACCGAGCATTTCATGCCGGCGGTGATTGCGACTTTCGCGCATGTGCCGGTGCTGAATGTGATCTTTGCCGGGCCGCCGTCTTATCTGTCCTTGTTCAATGCTTCGCTCGTGCTCGCGATCATGATCTTGCCGTTCATCACGGCGATCTCGCGCGATGTCTTCCAGACTGTGCCGCCGATGCTGAAGGAATCAGCCTATGGTCTTGGCTGCACGACTTGGGAAGTGGTGAAGAATGTCGTCATTCCATTCACCCGCGCCGGTGTGATCGGCGGCATCATGCTGGCACTGGGTCGCGCTTTGGGCGAGACCATGGCGGTGACCTTCATCATCGGCAATTCGTTCCAGATCTCGGGTTCGATTTTCTCGCCAGGCACAACCATCTCCGCGGCGATTGCCTCGGAATTTGCGGAAGCGGATGGTGTGCATATGTCGGCGCTGATCTTGCTCGGCCTGTTGCTCTTCGTGCTCACCTTCTTTGTTCTGGCCGCCGCACGTTTGATGCTGGCGCGCCTCCAACGTCAGCAGGGGAAGTGACATGAACCCGCTCTATGTCGCACGCGCCCGCAAAGATAAAATCATTCGTTTGCTATGCATCTCGGCAGCGGCTTTCGGCTTGCTCTGGCTCGGCCTGATCTTGTTCACGCTGATCTCGAAAGGCTTTGCTGGTCTGTCTCTGGCAGTCTTTACAGAGATGACACCGCCGCCCGGCTCCAAGTCGGGTGGTCTGGCCAATGCCATTATGGGCTCTATCATGATGACCCTGATTGGCGTGGGGGTCGGCACACCCATCGGCATGTTGGCGGGCACCTATCTGGCTGAATATGGTCGCCATGAGAAACTCAGTTTCTATGTGCGTTTCATCAACGACATTCTGCTCTCTGCGCCCTCCATCGTCATCGGCCTGTTCGTCTATGGCGCGGTTGTTGTGCCGATGGGCGGGTTCTCGGGCTTTGCGGGCTCGCTCGCTCTGGCTGTGATCGTTATTCCGGTTGTGGTGCGCACGACCGAAGACATGTTGTTGCTGGTGCCCAATCAATTGCGCGAAGCCGCAGCGGCCTTGGGGCTGCCGCGCTCGCTGGTCATTCGCCGCATCGCTTTTAAAGCGGCACGCACCGGCTTGATCACAGGCATTCTGCTCGCCACCGCGCGTGTGGCAGGTGAAACAGCGCCATTGCTGTTCACGGCGCTTTCCAACCAGTTCTGGAACGTCAATCTGATGAAGACCATGGCGAACCTGCCTGTCACCATCAATAATTTCGTCCAGTCACCTTACGACTATTGGCGTCAGCTCGCATGGACGGGCGCGCTTCTCATCACTCTGGCAGTGCTCGCGCTGAATGTGATCGCGCGCCTGCTCGGCACCGAAAGGAAGTCCAAGTGACCGATCAAGTGACCGATCTGCAAATCAAGACCGATATGTCTGGCAAGAGCGCGAGCGCAACGGGCGTGCGTGCCAACAAGCTCGAAGCGCGCAATCTCGACTTTTATTATGGCGAGGCCAAAGCGCTCAAGAACATCAATCTGGCACTGGCCACCAATACGGTGACATCTTTCATCGGCCCTTCGGGCTGTGGCAAGTCGACACTCTTGCGTATTTTCAATCGCATGTATGACCTCTATCCGGGTCAGCGCGCGGAAGGTGAAGTTTTGCTGGATGGCCAGAACCTGCTGGACCCCAAGCTCGATCTCAACCTGCTGCGCGCACGGGTGGGCATGGTGTTCC
>CANGRU010000039.1 GCA_947456315.1 Beijerinckiaceae bacterium
CACGCGCATCTGCTGGCGCAAATCCTCTTCCGTGAATTGGTAGCGCATGAGATCGCGCTTCTCGATGCCCACGCCATGCTCACCCGTGAGACAGCCGCCCGCATCGACACAGAGCTTCAAAAGCTCAAGCCCGATGTGCTCGGCTGACGCCGCCGATTTCGGATCATTGACATCAAACATGATAAGCGGATGCATATTGCCATCACCCGCATGAAAGACATTGGCAACGCGGTGCCCCGCTGCCGCGCAAATCTCGCCCGTGCGTTTCAGCACATAAGAGAGCTGGCCGGTCGGCACCGTGCCATCCATGCAGATGTAATCCGCCAGACGACCTGTGGCCCCGAAAGCGGATTTGCGGCCCTTCCAGATCGCGGCTGTTTCCATGGCGCTTTTGCTTTCGCGCACCACACGCACATTGTGCTGCTTGGCAATGTCGATGATTTTGGCAAGCTGTGCATCCATCTCGGGTGCCGAGCCTTCGACTTCGATGATCAGCATGGCACCGACATCGAGCGGATAGCCCGCTTTTGCAAAAGCCTCGCAAATGGCAATGGCTTCCTTGTCCATAAACTCCATGGCCACCGGAATAATGCCCGCACCGATGATGGAGGCGACACAGGCACCAGCCTCTTCGCTTGTATCAAAACCGAAAAGCACGGGGCGCGCATCTTCGGCCATGGGGAGAATACGCACCACCGCTTCGGTGATAATGCCGAGCTGGCCCTCCGAGCCCACCATCAGACCCAGCAGATCAAGGCCCGGCGCATCCATGGCCTCGCCACCGAGGTCGAGAATGGTGCCATCCATCTGCACCATGCGCACACCCAGAACATTGTTTGTCGTCACGCCATATTTCAGACAATGCGCGCCGCCCGAATTCATGCCGATATTGCCGCCGATCGTGCAAGCGAGCTGCGAAGACGGATCAGGCGCATAGAAGAAACCTTCCGCCGACACAGATTCCGTGATCGACAGATTGGTCACGCCCGCCTGCACACGCGCCGTGCGATTGGGGAAGTTCACATCGAGAATACGGTTGAGTTTCGACAGACCGAGCACAATCGCATCGGTCTGCGGGATCGCGCCGCCCGACAAGGATGTGCCCGCGCCACGCGCGACAACCTTCACGCCCTGCTCATGGCAGAAACGCAAAACGGCGGAGACTTCTTCTGTCGATGTCGGCAAAGCAACAGCCAGCGGCACGCGGCGATAGGCGGTGAAAGCATCCGTCTCGAAGGCGCGGCGCTCATCTTCCGAGGTGATCAGCGCCTCGGGCGGCAGCAATGGTGCGAGACCGGCCAGAATATCGTCCCGGCGCGCCAATATGGCATCATCCGGCAAGGGGAAGGGAATGGACATGTTCGTTTCCGCCCGTTGGTTTGATGAGCCATCATAGACCATCGGGCGGCAAACAACACTGCGACCTCCGTCGCGTCCACGGGATCTCAGTCGACGTGGTGGCGACGAATGCGGCGCACAATGAGATAGATGGCAACCAGCGCCACCGGCACACTCAGCGCCGCCGCCACACCCGGTTCCATTTTCATGAGGCCCGTCTCATGGGCGGCCTTGAACACGTAAGAAAGCAGGCTCACCACATAATAGGCGATGGCTGCGACCGAGAGGCCTTCCACCGTCTGTTGCAGACGCAATTGCATCCGCGTGCGCTCATTCATGGAATGGAGCAAATCGCGGTTCTGCCGTTCGATCTCGACGTCGACGCGGGTGCGCAACAGGTTGGAGGCCCGCGCCAGCTTGACCGACAGCTCGCCCATCCGCTCCTGCAACATGTGGCAGGTGCGCATGGCCGGTTGCAGGCGCCGCGACAGAAAGGCGGCAATGGTCGGGCGCATGCCAACAGGAGATTCCCCAATCGCTATCAGGCGTTGCTGGACAATGCCCTCATAGGCGCGGCTGGCACCAAAACGGAAAGCGGCAGCCGTGGCTTCAGCCTCGACCTTGGCCGCAAGCGCTGTCAGGCGGTCCAGCAGCGCGTGATCATCCGAGCCGCCACCCGCGACCAGCGAGGAAGAAATGGCAGCCAATGCGGCTTCGGCTTCCGCCACATCCGGACCGCGGCGCTGCGCCTCGGGCAGACCAAGCAACGCCAGCAGGCGATAGGTCTCGATTTCGAGCAGGCGCAAAGCCAAGGCCCCGGCGGAGGCCGGATCAAGCCCGCGATCAATCACCAGAATCCGGACAAAGCCGTTCACCGGCAAAAAGTCGCAGCCAACCACCGCGCGCCCGCCCAGCACTGTGGAGGCCGCCAGACTTGAGGCATCAAACAGCTCGTCCAGCACGGTCTCTTCGACCGCTTTGACCAGATGCAGATCGACGGACACCAGATGACGGCCGGGCTGTTTCAGCCCCGCAAAGGCAGATGCCAGATCGCCCGCCGCCGGCAGAAACGGCGTCTCATCGCCGCCCGGCACTTCCAGCGTATAGGTGGCAAATTCGCTATGTTGCTCAAAGCGCAGCGATTGCCCGCCCATGGTCAGGCGGAAATGCTTCGAGCCGGGGTCTGGCCCATGCAGGCCGCGCGCGCGGCAAAATTCGATCAGCTCGGCGCGTGCCTGCGCCGCCTCTGCCGAATCCGTCATAAAGGCGAAATGGATCAAACGGGCGGGCGTGGGGAGCGGATGAAAGGGACGCGCATGGACCTCGCCCAGAACGGAAGCCCGTTCGGGATGGGGGGAAAGTGCAGGGAACAAAGAATTCGCGACGCTCATGCGGTTGCCTCATAAGACATACGCGACATTCGTCGCCTTGCCCTTGATCCAAACTCAAGCCAATTTGCTTACGAAAGCAATAGCTCCGGAGATCACCTTGAGCACCACCCCTGCCCGCCCCCGCGTCGGGCTGTTTGCCACCTGCCTTGTGGACCTGTTCCGCCCCTCGATCGGTTTCGCATCTGCGAAACTGCTGGAGGAGGCCGGCTGCGAGGTTCTGGTGCCCCCGCAAACCTGCTGCGGCCAGCCCGCCTTCAACTCCGGCGACAAGGTGACGGCGCGTGATCTCGCCTTGCAAGTCATGGATGCTTTTTCGGGCTGCGATTACATTGTCGCGCCCTCGGGCTCCTGCACGGGCCAGATGGTGAAACATTTCCCCGAATTGTTCGACGAGCCGCAACTCGCCATGCGGGCGCGGGCCTTTGCTGCCAAAACCTTCGAGCTGGTGAGTTTTCTGACGGATGTTTTGAAAGTCACATCGGTCGAGGCCACTTATGAGGGCCGCGTCACCTATCATGATTCCTGTTCGGGCTTGCGCGAGCTCGGCATCCAGAGCCAACCACGCAAATTACTGGCGAGTGTGCAGGGCCTTGAACTGGTCGAGATGAACGAAAATGATGTGTGCTGCGGGTTTGGTGGCACCTTTGCCGCCAAATATGGCGAGATCTCAGACACGATCGTGACGAAGAAGACCGCCAACATCAGCGACAGCGGTGCACCACTGCTGCTGGCTGGCGATCTCGGCTGCCTGATGAATATGGCTGGAAAGATCACACGCCAAGGCAAAGAGATCGCCGTGCGCCATGTGGCGGAAGTGCTGGCCGGCATGTGCGATGAACCACCCATTGCCGGACCCGGGAAGACACGCAAATGACCTTGCATCCGACCTCTCCCGATTTCAAAGACAATGCGCATCGCGCTTTGCATGATCCCGAATTGCAGAAGGCCTTGGGCCATGTGCAGCATGGCTTTATCTACAAGCGCCAATCTGCGGTTGAGCGCCTGCCGGAGTTTGAAAATCTGCGCGAAGCTGCGCGCGATCTCAAAAACCATGTGTTGCAACATCTCGATCTCTATCTTGAGACTTACGAGCGCAATGTAACGGCCGCCGGTGGCCAGGTGCATTTTGCCCGCACCTCGGCCGAGGCCTGCGAGACCATCGTCAATATCTGCAAGAGCCATGGCGCCAAAAGCGTAACCAAGGGCAAGAGCATGGTGTCCGAAGAAATCGGGCTCAATGCGGCCATTGAAGCTGCCGGCATGCAGGCGGTCGAAACCGATCTTGGCGAATATATCATCCAGCTGCGCGGCGAGACGCCCTCGCATATTATCGCGCCCGCCGTGCATCTGACCAAAGAACAGGTGGAAGGCGACTTCCGCCGCGTGCATACGCATCTGGATGATGCGCGTGACCTCTCAGAGCCCGTGCAGCTTCTCACCGAAGCCCGCGGCGTGTTGCGCCAGAAGTTTCTCGATGCGGATGTCGGCATTACGGGCGCCAATTTTCTGGTCGCAGAAACCGGTTCGTCGATCATCGTCACCAACGAGGGCAATGGCGATCTCACGCAATCTCTGCCGCGTGTGCATATTGTCATTGCCTCGATCGAGAAGGTCGTCCCGACGCTGGAAGATGCGAGCCTGTTGTTGCGTGTGCTGGCGCGCTCGGCCACGGGGCAAGACATGTCGGTCTATACAACACTCTCGACAGGCCCGCGCCGCGAGACCGATCCCGATGGGCCCGAGCACTATCATGTCGTGCTGGTCGACAATGGCCGCTCAGCCATGCTCGGCACCGAGTTCGAAGACATGCTGCGCTGTATCCGTTGCGGCGCGTGCATGAACCATTGCCCCGTCTATCACGCGATTGGCGGCCATGCTTATGGCTGGGTCTATCCCGGCCCCATGGGTGCGGTGCTGACACCTTCGCTCATCGGCGTGGAAAAAGGCGGGCATCTGCCCAATGCGTCCACCTTCTGCGGGCGGTGCGAAAGCGTCTGTCCGGTGAAAATACCGCTGCCCAAACTCATGCGCCATTGGCGCGAGCGCGAGTTCGAGCGCCATCTCACACCCGCTGTGCAACGCTATGGCCTGAAGGTCTGGGCCTTCTTTGCGAAAAATCCGGGCCTCTATTCTTTGGCGACACGCGCGGCGATGACAACACTCGCCTGGCTTGGTCGTGAAAAGGGGCGCTTTGCATCGCTCCCGCTCGCCAAAGGCTGGACGGAATATCGCGATCTGCCAGCCCCGCAAGGCGATACATTCCAAGCGCAATGGCGCAAGCGGCAAAGGGAGACCCGCCGATGAGCGCGCGCGACGATATTTTTTCCAACATCCGCCGCTCGCTGGGCGTCAACGGCAAAGAAACACCGCGCCGCGCCGCCGTCACACAAAGGCTTGCCGACACGCCGCGTGGACCCATCCCTGCGCGTGGCCAAGGCAGCCCTGCGGCGCGTCTGGCAACCTTCATCACCGAGGCAACACGCGTCTCGGCCAGCGTGGTTGTGCTCGACAGCGTTCAATCCGTGCCGCAAGAGGTCGCGCGTTTTCTGCAAGAGGCGCAAGTGCCACTCACCTTGAAACGTGGCAGCGATGCAAGATTGGCCGATCTCGATTGGCAAGCCGCCGGCCTTGATGTGTCATCCGGCCCATCTGGCGGCTCTGATCTCAACGCCATCAGTCATGCTTTTGGCGGCGTGGCAGAAACAGGCTCGCTGGTCTTGCTGTCGGGACCAGACAATCCGGTGACGCTGACCTTTTTGCCGGACAATCATTTTGTTGTTTTGTCCGGTGCTGATCTGGTGAGTGATCTCGACAGTGTGCTGGCCAAGCTGCGCCGCATTGAGGCTTTGCCGCGCACGGTGAATATTGTCACCGGCCCCTCGCGGTCCGCCGACATTGAGCAAACGCTATTGCTTGGCGCCCATGGTCCCCGCCGCTTGCATATTATGGTGGTGCTGGGCTGAGAAAGCCGCGTCATTGCGAACGCAGTGAACCAATCCAGAAGCAAAGGCGCAGCCTCTGGATTGCTTCGCCTTTGGCTCGCAATGACGGTTTGGAAACATCGCACGACCCCCACCCCTAGCAACTCACCTCAAGTGCGAGGGGGATAGAGACGCGCTACACCGGCAAGCGGCTGGCCAATTGCGGATCATTTTTCAAATCCAGCCGCACCATTTTAATGCCCGGCTCATCAGGGTCATCGCGCACCAGAAAACCGAGCTGGCCGCACATGTCGATCATGTTTTTGTTGCTGGCCATCACCTGGCCCTCAACCGCCTCCAGCCCTTCTTGGGCGGCATATTCAATGATGAGTTTCATCAGATTCCAGCCAAGCCCTTGGCCCTTGTAGTCGCCGCGCAGAAGAATGGCATATTCACCCGCTGTGCCTTCGGCATTTTTGACCAGCCGCACACCGCCCACCATGACGCCATCCACATCAAGGGCGCACAAAGCCAGCGCCCGGGCGTAATCGATTTGAGTGAGACGGGCGACAAACGTGTGTGAAAACTCCTTCACGGGCGCAAAGAAGCGCAGGCGCAAATCTTCTGCCGTGACGCTTTCAAAAAACGAACGATAGAGCTCTTCATCTTCAGGCCGTACAGGACGCACGAAAAGCTTTTGGCCGCCTTTGAGCGCAATATGCCGTTCCCAGGATTTCGGATAGGGCGCAATGGCAAGCCGCGGATTGGAGCCGCCATGGGCGAGCGGCGCGCAAGGCGCCACAGCCACGCGTGCATCAATCGCCACAACGCCCTTGTCATCGGCGACCAGCGGATTGAGATCCAGTTCACGGATTTCAGGCAGATCAGCCGACATTTGCGAGAGTTTGACCAGCACCAGCGCCACAGCATCGATGTCGGCAGCGGGCTCATCACGATAGCTTCGCAAGATTTTCACCACACGCGTCTGTTCGATCAGCTCATGCGCCAAACGCAGATCAAGTGGCGGCATAGCAAGCGCGCGGTCATTGATGACCTCCACCGCCTTGCCACCGCGCCCGAACACCAGAACGGGGCCAAAGGTCGGGTCATCGGCAAGCCCCGCAATCAGCTCGCGCCCGTGCGCACGCGTCACCATGGGATGCACGGTCACACCATCCAGACGGGCTTGCGGACGCGCGAGCCCCACACGCGCCAGCATATCGCGTGCAGCCGCCGTCACGGCATCGGCTGTCGTGAGATTGAGCACCACGCCACCGACATCGGATTTATGCGTGATATCGCGGGAGAAAATTTTGACAACGCAGGCACCATGCTCAGCCAGCAAGGGCTTGGCGAGTTCTCCTGCTTCCTCCGGTGTCTGCGCAAGACGCGCAGGGGCACAAGGAATGTCATAGGCCTCCAGCAGCGCTGTCACTTCCACCGGATCGAGCCATGTTTCGCCGCGCGCCAAAGCGCCGCGCAGAACAAGGCGGGCGCGTTCCACATCGGGCACAAAGTCTGCCGGCAGGCTTGGCGGCACCGCCATCAGCGCTTCACGGTTTTGCCGCCAGCGCACCATATGCATGAAACCGCGCGTTGCCCCGGAGCGGTAATTGGGAATATGCGCCTCTTCAAAAATCGCATCCGTGCGCTCTGTCGCGCCCAGCCAGACAGCAAAGACAGGCTTCGGGGAAACCGTTTTGCGCCGATAGGCGCTCACCACATCAGCAATTTCCAAAGCTGTCTCTTCGGCATCCGACAAGGCTGTCGGGCAATGGACGATGGTGATCGCATCATTGGCCGGATCATCGAGCAGGGCTTCAAGCGCTGTGCGAAACCGCGCCGCATTGGCATCACCCACAATATCGACGGGATTGGCGCGCGACCAGGTCGATGGCATGTCTTTGTCGAGCCGGTCACGAATGTCGGGCGAGAGATCGGCAAGCTTGCCACCCTGATCAAGCAGATTGTCGGTGGTGATCACACCCAGCCCGCCGCCATTGGTGAGAATGGCGAGACGATCGCCCGCAAAAGGCTTGATGCGCCCGACTGCTTCAGCAGCCGCAAACAATTCGGAAATATCCTGCACACGCAGCAAGCCCGCACGGCGGAAGGCTGCATCATAAACCGCGTCAGAGCCAGCGAGTGCTCCCGTATGGGTGGCTGCCGCTTTGGCCGCGCGCGGATGGCGCCCAGATTTGATAACAATGACAGGCTTCACACGCGCTGCCGCCCGCGCTGCTGACATGAAACCTTTCACATCGCGGATCGATTCCACATAAAGCAGAATGGCGCGTGTATGATGATCAAGCGCGAAATAATCGAGCAAATCGCCGAAATCGATGTCGCACATATCGCCCACCGACACGAGGCCGGAAAAACCGATGTGGCGCTCATGCGCCCAAGCCAGCAGTGCGGCCGTCACCGCACCTGATTGCGAGATCAGAGCCAGATCCCCGCGCGCCGCCGGATGGGCTGCAAAACTTGCGTCCAATCCGGCACGCGGTGCCAGCACGCCCAGACAATTGGGGCCAACAATGCGGATGCCGCTCTCATGCGCCACCTGCGCCAATTGGTCTGACAGCGAGCCCGCGCCATGCAGCGGATCGGCTGTGATGACGACCGCTGTCTTCACACCAAAGGCTGCCGCCTCCCGCACCAATGCCACCACAGTGTCGCGCGGGGCAGCAATCACCACGAGATCGGGCGGGCGCGACAGATCGGCAATCTTTTTGACACACGGCAGACCATCAATGGATTGATGGCGCGGATTGACGAGATGAATATCGCCCGCAAAGCCGCCCTTGCGCAGATTGGTCAAAACCGCATGCCCCAAAGACCCGGCCCGTGCACTGGCCCCGATGAGGGCCAGACTGGCGGGGTTGAACAAATGGTCAAGACTGCGCAGCGACATGAAACGAATCCTTTGAAACAGCCTGAGACTAGCCGAGGAAAAAGTCATTTTCTTTGTGCTGCAACAAAGTCCGAGGCCAGTTGTTCAGCAAGTTTTATTCCCCTCCCCCTTGTGGGGAGGGGTTAGGGGTGGGGGTTGTGTGATCTTGATTGTTGACGTGTACCGCACTCATCATGATCAAAATGACATGACCCCCACCCCGCTCTGCTTCGCAGAGTCGCCCTCCCCACAAGGGGGAGGGAAAAAATGATCGCGCAATTGCGAGGAGCAACGCGGCAGGCCGCATATGCTGCCTCTGGATTGCTTCGCTGCGCTCGCAATGACGCAGGACGTTGACGCCCTGCCTCGCTTGCGCTGGAATGGCACTCTTGAACGGATCCGGAGTTTTGTCGGCATGCGGCGCCTTGTTTGTGTTCTTTCAGCCCTTTGCCTGAGTGCCCCCGCGCTGGCCCAGCAGGCCAATGGCCTGTGGCTGCGTGACAATGGCGCTTCCCATGTGCGCATTGCCCCTTGTGGCGATGCGCTCTGCGGCTTTGTGGCTTGGGTGCAAGATCCGGAACGGGCGAGCGAAATCGGCCTGAAGGTTTTCTACGACATGAAACCCTCTGGCCCGGGCACATGGGAAGGCCAGGCCTTCAATCCGGAAGATGAAAAAACCTACACCGGCAAAATGGTGCTGGAAGGTGATGAGCTGAAAACATCAGGTTGTGTCTTCGGCGGGCTGATTTGCAAAAGCGTCAACTGGACGCGGCTGAAATAATTATTCCGCCAGCACTCGGGTTGGCGGAAAAGCCACTTCCACCAGAGTGCCTTC
>CANGRU010000040.1 GCA_947456315.1 Beijerinckiaceae bacterium
ACATCGCCCAGCGCTTGCAGGTCGGGATAGACAGGGGCCTGCTGGATCGGCTTTGCGCGCCAGGATTCAGGGGACCAATGATCGACAGACATCACACACTCCAAATGGCTTGGTGCTCAACCCTGACACCCCCCGAGGCCACGGCTCTGCACGCGGGCCTTATACAACAAAGGAGCGGCAGGTGGTGACGGATTTTCCGCGACCTTGGTCTTAAGGCACCGCCTCAGACGCCAGCCCCGGGCCCGGATGTCTCGCGCAGATAGCGCGCGGTGCGGGTGCGCAAGGTCACCAGCTCTTCGGATGCGGTCGGATGCACTGCCATTGTGGCGTCGAAATCCGCCTTTTTTGCCTTGAGCTTCACAGCAATACCCAGCAGCTGCGCCATCTCTCCGGCCTCATGGCCCAGAATATGAACGCCGAGCACCTGATCGGTCTCGCCATCGACGATGATTTTCATCAGCGTCTTTTCCGGACGCCCCGACAGGGTGCCCTTCATCGGGCGGAAGCTCGCCTGATAAACATCAACCACATTGAAACTGCGCCGCGCTTCGGTCTCGGTCATGCCGACTGTGCCGATTTCGGGCGTGGTGAAGACGGCGGTCGGCACGTGGCTGTAATCGACGCTGACCTCTTTGCCGCCAAATTGCGTATCGGCAAAAGCGTGGCCCTCGCGGATCGCCACAGGCGTCAGATTGATGCGGTTCGTCACATCGCCCACGGCAAAGATGGACGCCACATTGGTGCGCGAAAAAGCATCGACTTTGATGGCGCCCACGCCATCCATAGCAACGCCAGCGGCCTCAAGGCCAAGCCCGCGCGTATGCGGACGCCGCCCCGTGGCAAGCAAAATCTGATCGAACACGCGTGTCTGCCCGTCCGAGCAAGCGACATGCAAACCATCGGCACGCTTCTCGATCCTGGTTGGCAGTGTGCCCGCCAGAATATCGATGCCTGCATGCTGCAACTCGGTGCGCAGACCATTGCGCATATCGTCGTCAAAGCCGCGCAGCACATTGTCAGCACGGAACGCGAGTGTCACTTGCGATGACAGGCGCGCAAACAGGCTGGCAAATTCAACCGCAATATAGCCGCCACCAATCACCAGCAGGCGCTTGGGAAAGTCGGGCAGATCAAACAGCTCGTTGGACGAGATGGCATGCTCCACACCCGGCACGGCAGGCTCGAGCACGGGGGTCGCACCTGTCGCAACCAGAATGATTTTGGCTGTGATGCGCCGACCATCCGACTTCAGGGCAATTGTGTGCGCATCAACAATCTCGGCGCGATCCTGCACGATCTCGACACCGGCTTTGGCGAGGTTGGTGCCATAGATCGCCGACAGGCGTGTGATTTCTTTTTCCTTGGCAGCAACCAGCGTTGGCCAATGAAACACGGGCTTTTGCGGCAGCGTCCAGCCAAAGCCCTCGGCATCGGCAAAATCATCGGCAAAGCGGCTGGCGTAGACATAGAGCTTTTTGGGCACACACCCGCGAATGACGCAGGTCCCGCCCATGCGATATTCTTCGGCGATCATGACCTTGGCGCCATGGGTCGCAGCGATGCGGGCAGCACGCACGCCACCCGAGCCACCACCTATGACGAAAAGATCAGCATCGAAGGACATGAGCTTCCCCTTGAACGATCAGAGATCGTGACCTTTTTTCTTCATCTCGGAGCGCACAAGATCAACGACGGTTACCGAGAGATCGCGGTTCCAAGGTTCCATCGACTGCATGATCTTGTTCATCGCCACCGGCTGGATCTCTACATATTTCTTGCCCGCCGGAGATTTGAGAAAAGTGACAATCTCTTTCAGCTCGGACTCGCTCATGGATGTCGCCATGATGCGAGCGGACTGGTCAACCATTTCCGATGTGCGCTTGGAAAATTGCGGCAAGACGATCGTCTTGATCACGACGTCGAGATCAGCGGCAATTTCGGGACGCGTGCGGGTGAAGTTCATTTGCAACTCGCGCAAAATACCCGGAATGAAACCTTCAAACCCTTTGTCGAGACCCGACAGAAGCACAAGCTCTTTGCCCATCGCAAATTGCGCGTCGGAAATGGCAGGTGTGACCGGCATGAAGGCAGGCGCCTTGGGTTGCGTCTGCGCCATGGCGGGCAAAGGTGCGGCAGCCAGAAAGGCCAGAGCTGTCAAAGCCGAAAAACGGATCAGAGTGGACTTCATTTTATCGTCTCCTCAAAAATTCAATTCAGGCGAGATCGCCGATCACTTCGACGCCCGCTTCATCAGCCACGATCACCGCTTTGGCCAAGCCGATGAACAGGCCATGTTCCACCACACCCGGAATCACATTCAACGCCAGCGCCAGACCATCCGCATCCGGCAACGCCCCGAAGAAGCAGTCCAGAATGGCATGACCGCCATCCGTGACCAAAACATGACCATCAGCCTTGCGGCGCAGCATCACGTCCCCCGCACAGCCATGGGCCTTTCCGGCGGCAATCACATGCAGGCGGGTTGATTCCAGACCGAAGCGATCGACCTCTACCGGCAGCGGACACTTGCCCAGCATGGGCACTTGCTTGGAGCGGTCGGTCACCACCACCATGCGGGTCGAGGCCGCGGCCACGATCTTCTCGCGCAACAGGGCCGCACCGCCGCCCTTGATCAGACGCAGCTGCGGATCAAACTCATCCGCGCCATCAATGGTCAGATCAAGCTGGGGAGTCTCATCGAGTGTCGAGAGGGGAATGTTGAGTTTTTCCGCCTGCTCGCGCGTGCGCTCGGACGTCGGCACGCCCACGACCTGAAGGCCCTGGGCCACTTTCTCGCCCAGCAAAGCCACGAAATGGGCGGCTGTGGAGCCAGTCCCCAAGCCCAACTTCATGCCGGGCTTTACCAGCTCTACAGCACGTGCGGCCGCGAGGCGTTTGGCGGCTTCAGCTTTGTCGGTCATGAGAGGCTCCGGCGTGGCAAGGAAACGTGGCGAGAAACAGGTCCAAAAATAGCTCTTTGCGCGCTTAAAGGCTTCCGGGGGGAAAGACAATGCCCGGCCATTTGACGAATCCCGCTTTTTCCCTCAGTTCCAAAGACATGAATAACACAGCCCCCCTCCTCGTCTTCGATCTTGATGGCACGCTGGCCGAGACCGCTGGCGACCTGACCAATACGCTGAATGTCATCCTTGCGCGCGAGGGTCTGGCACCGATCACGCTGGATGAGGCGCGCAAAATGGTGGGCGCAGGCGCCCGCGCGCTGATCCAGCGCGGCTTTGCGGCCGAGGGGCGCAGCATTGCGGGGGAAAAGCTTGATCGCCTCTTTGCGGATTTTCTGGCCCATTACGAAGACCATATCGCCGATGTCAGCCACCTTTTCGACGGCGTGACGCAGGCGCTTGACCGTTTCGAGGCTGCCGGCTTTGCTTTTGCTGTCTGCACCAACAAGGTCGAAGTGCCGTCCAAGAAATTGCTCAAAGCGCTGGGGATCGACCAGCGCTTCCGCGTCATCTGTGGACAGGACACGTTCAAAGACAATGGCGTCAATATCGCCAAGCCTGATCCACGCATGCTGTTCATGACCATCGACATGGCAGGTGGCGTGCCGGCGCGCAGCATTATGGTGGGCGATTCAAAGACCGATATTGATACCGCCAAAGCAGCCGGCATTCCGGTGGTCGCCGTCGACTTCGGCTACACGGACCAGCATGTCAGCGCCTTTGGTCCCGATATCGTGATCAGCCATTTTGATCACTTGTGGGATGCTGTTGCCCAAATCACCTCAACGAGGGCTTGAGACAAAATGATCCGCGACAAGAAACTCGCCGTCGGCATGGGCATTGCCTTCATGTTGGGCATCATCTGGGGACTGGTCGAAGGCGTGCCACCGGGCGAGGCCTTTTTGCGTGGCTCGCTGGCCGTGGCAGGATCGGTCGTCACCTATCCGCTGTGGCGCGACAAGACCAAGACCTGAAAGACCAAAGACCTGATCAGCGCGGACCAAACCCTGTTGAATGGGTGAGTTTTTTGCGCTGAACCCAGCGAAAGCCTTCATGGCGTGTGATCACTGCAAGATCGACCGGACCACCCACCGTCTTGGGCTGCAGATCGACGCGAAAGCGCACATAGCCAATCGTGGCATCCATCAAAAAGCGCGTCATCGAGACCGCATCATGCAGCGGCATGCCGGGCGTCACCAAGGTCGGATTGGAGGGCGTATTCGACCCGTCCATATGGAAATCATCGCTCATCAGACGATGCAGGCATTCGCCAGACCCCTCCCAACAGATGCCGTATTCCGTTGGTGACCAGATCTGGTTGACGCTCACACCCTCGCCGGAATCAAAGACAAGGTTCCAGACTTCCGGCGTGTCGGAGCGCGAGGAATAGCCTGCGATGATCAGCGTCGAGCGCAATTTGGCGACCTGCATCGGCGCCATGGACCGCAAATAATCCCGCAACCGCATGACCACCGCCTCGACCGTATAATTGGTCTTGTCAAAGGCGGCATTGCCATTGCGATTGGCCGCGCCGAAATCTTTCAGCACGTCAATAAAAGCCTTGTTGTTGATGGCCGCATCACCAGACAACAACACACCAATCGGCATGCCTTTGATGAGCTGCATGGTTTTTTCGGCTGAATAATAAACCTGACCGCGATGCTCCACCGCACTGTCAGAGGCCAGCACGACACCGTCTTGGACAGAAAGGGAAATAACAATCGTCAATGGAAAACCAAATCAAGCTGGAGCGGGTGAATTTCGTTATGGGCAATAACCCAAATATGAAACATCCGGTCAAGCTTCACAAGTGCCCACCCAATTCGGGCACCCCTATCTGCGCTGGCGAGGTGAATAACCACGCCCTTTCATGCAATCAAAATAGGCATTTTTTTCAGAATGGGCGACGGCCCTGGCTTCAGCGCGACATTCCCTCTGGTCGCGCTGGCCCAGTCGCAAGAGTGCTGGATTGTCGGCCATGCGGCGCCCGTCATTGCGCGCCCAGACGTAACTCTCTGTGTGGCTAGAGACAAATGGGCCATGAGGGCCCGCCCCGAGATGGAACGGGTTGCTGCGCTCGACACGCCCCGAACAGCCCGCAACCAGAAGCAGGCAAATCCCGCACCCCGCAAATCGGACCATCAAAGACTGCGTGCTCATGGCATGAAACCTTTCGACGTCAGGTCCGGCAAATCGGCGTGCGCACGATCAAAGATGCTTGGCGTAATCGCGCGCATTGAGCAAAACGAAAAAGATCACCATGCAGCGCAAGGCCACCATGGTGATGACTGAGGCAAGCGCATCGGGCCGCGCATGGGCGTAGATCAACAGCCAGTCATTGACGAGATTGATCCCCATGAGCAGCGCCAGACCGTAGGACAGTTGCATGAAAAAGCGATGTCTGACGAAAGCCAGGACATAAAGCGGCACAGCAATCACGGCGAGCAACAGGCGCGCATTCACATAGGTTGAGAGAATGTCGAGCGTTTCGGGCGGCAAATTAAACTTGCCAAAAATCCGCTCCGGGAAAAACGACAGGCTCAAGACATTGGCCGTCACGATCGCAATGCAAATCAGGGTGCGCAGATAAAAACCAAAGCGCGACGGACCAGACTCGACCTCCGCGCCAGCCGCCGCCAGCGCTTGCATCTCTTCCAAAGACAACAGTGGCTTGCGACCAGCCATGGGCTGTGCTCTTCCCTGTTAAAACAAACTCAGAATTACCAGACTGTTTTGCGTGCTACGCGTGATCAAGTGCCGTGGATATTCCCACACTTGCGCCCCAAGATTGCAACCCGCCATCCATGAACGAATTTGCCTCTTTAAAATAAGCTCTGAACAAAAGTTGAGCAATGGATAAATCCAAATTGATCAATGTTTTTTGTAACATTTCGCAAAGCTCGACCTTGGCAGAATGGAACATCTGACACCGCCACAAACAAGGAGCAGATCAATGTCTGACCTGTTCTTGTGTGTGCAAACCCGAGCATCACCCTGCAAGGACAACAAACAAAAACCCCGGCGCACCATCTCTGGAATGCGCCGGGGTTTTGTTATGTGATCAAGAGCGTCTGTGCGACGCTCTTGATTAATGTCAGAACTTGTAGCTCAAGCCCGCGCGCACAACAAAGCCATCAAACTTGTGATGCGCCGTTGTCTTCAGACCTTCCAAAGTTGTCTCAGCATCCTGTGCTGCAACATTATAGGAGACCTTGCCGAGATTGTAATAGAGGCCTTCGCCACGCAACAACCAACGGTCTGTCACAGCATATTCAACGCCTGCGCCAGCCGCCCAACCGAAGCGCGTCTTTTTCGTGTTGCCGGCATAGATGTCATAGATCGATCCGTCCGTACCGACTGACGAGGACGATGCTTTCACACCACCTGCAGCAAGACCGCCGGTCGCATAAACGAGCGCACGATCAAAAGCCAAACCAGCGCGCAAACGCGCTGTTGCCAACCAGGTGACCGAAGAATTGGCCGAGCCTTCATTGGTATAGGCATAGGGGATGACTGTCCGGAAATGGCCTGACGCCTTGTTGGTCAAACCGGCAACATCCGCTTCGACGCCATAAACAAAGTTGCTCACTTGCCAGTTGTAGCCGGCATGAACGCCACCCGCGAAACCGCCGGTTGAGCTCGAGCCGAGGCTTCCGGGAATCACGCCCCAGGCCAAAGCGCTCTGCACTGCATTCAAGCCCGAAATATTGAGCGGGCCGGCAGGATAGGGATTGTTTTCAGAGCTGCCGCCAAAGAAATCGGCGAATGAATTCGTGCCGTTGGCGTGCGTGTTGGCATAATCATAGTCCGTCTTGCCATTGTTCTGCGAATAGCCCGCATTCACACCGGCATAGGGACCAGCCCAGGAAAACACAGGCAGGCTCACCGGCGCCGGGGCAGCCGTGCGCATTGGCAAATCAGCAGCATGCGCAGACATCGAAAGCGCCAAGGCGCCGGCAGCAAGAAGAGCTCTTTTCATGAAAACCTCAATGGTCAGGGTTAAGCTAAGTATGAAATATATTTCATAATGTTTCACAATTTCGCAATTTTAGCAACACTCTATCATCACACTAGGCGACAAATAGGGCTTGAGGGATGCATTGCAGGCGGCCAACAAACAGCCTCCCCCTGCCGCTCGCTCAAACGTGACCGGAGCCTTTTGAATCTAAGTGGGTGGAGATGAAGCGCAGCTTGTCTGGGGCGCCTAGCCACTAAACCCGTGCGAGCCCGATTAGAATCAGCGAGCCATGGATAGACCAGCAAGAGTGCGGCGCTTTGCTGACCTTAGAAACCACATAAAAGATATGTTGTATTTGCGCAACATACTCACAGCATTAGGTTTTGTATCATTTTCAGAAAGGTAAATTCGGATAGGTGAGTCCTTACGGTTTAGCCGTATTGAAAGAAAATTATTCGATGTTGAAGAAGATTCTCGTCGGCGCTGCTCTCTGCGCCCTCTCGACTGCCGCTGTTGCTGCAGACATCCCCTCCAAGCGCGCTGCCGCTGCTCCGACTTTCACAACCGTTGAAAGCTGGAATGGCGCTTACGTTGGTCTGGTCGGCGGCGCTGGCTTGCTCAACAGCACTTTCGACGACAAGAATTGCAATCTTTCTTGCAGCTCTCTCTCGCTCAGCAGCACCGGTGTTTCCGGTGGCGTCACTGCCGGTTATAACTTCCAGATCGGCCGTAACACTGTTGTCGGCGTCGAAGCTGACTACGCTTTGACATCGTTCAAGAAGACCCTCGTTGACGCTGACTGGGGTTCTGACGGCACACGTCATCAGGTCAAGTGGAACTCGATTGCTACCCTGCGCGCTCGCGCTGGTCTCGCAATCGACCAGACCCTGATCTATGCGACCGCTGGTCTGGCTCTTGTGAACCAGAAGGCAACAGGTGCTTATTCAGCTGACGGCAGCTGCAACGGCGACTGCTTCAAGCAGAGCGGCTACCGCGCGGGCTTCGCGGGTGGCTTCGGCGTTGAATACGCCCTGAACCGCAATGTCACAATCAAGGGCGAATATCTCTACATCGCTCTGCCTGGCAAGCAGTCTCAGGATCTGGCATCGTCAGACACATATGATATGTATGGCGTTAAGTCAGATGCCCATCAGGCTCGCATCGGTGTGAATTATCGCTTCTAATCAAGCCTTAAATCACTTTTAGTCATGACTCGGCAGCTCACAAGGCTGCCGGGTTTTTTTATTGTCTGTTTGCAAATGCGCTGAGCCGCATTTTCATCGTCGGCTGAGCAGATATATTGGGTCGTCGCCTTCAAGGCTGACCAGTCGCAATCAATCTGTCGGTATCGACCTCAGGCAAGTCCGCCTGCCCAAGCAAAAACACAGCTTTGCCCACTGGCCGCCAAAGGCGGCATCATCGGAACAAACCCGACAAAAGCGCCTCATGGCGCGGGTTCAGCGAAAATCCAAACGCGTGAAAGATTCCCGAGACAGAATCATGTCGGGAAAGCGTGTGAGAGCTGTTTTATGGAAACTAATGGTGGGCGGTACAGGGATTGAACCTGTGACCCCTCCCGTGTGAAGGGAGTGCTCTACCGCTGAGCTAACCGCCCGCTGTCGGGGCGAACCCAAAGCAGGAGGTGGATGTAGGCCAAGGGCGCCTATCCGGTCAAGCGAGGAGTGCGGATGACACGGCCCTTTTTGGCCCAACCTGCTCCTTTGTTAAGGTTTTCTATAAGAGCTGCGCTTAGATTGGCCCCGTTGCTTTGCGGACCCGCTTTGCTTTGGGTTGGCGAAACAGCGGATTTCACGACAAAGGGCGCTTCACGCGCCAGCGGGACGATGACCATGATGAAGCAGATGAAAGCGGCCCTCGTCGGCCTGACGCTTGCCCTCTCCTGTGGCGGCGCTTCGGCCAGCGATGAAGTGGGCGGCAGCGCCGTCGAATTTCTGCGCATGAACCTGAGATATGATGGCCGCCCGCAGGCCAGCTCCATCCCGCGTGAGATTGTCTCTTTCAACGGGCAGCATGCGCCTGGCACGATTATCGTCAATGCCACAGAGCGCCGCCTTTATTTCGTTCTGCCGGAAGGCAAGGCCATCCGCTACGGCGTCGGTGTGGGCCGTCCGGGCTTCGAATGGGCGGGTGCACACGCCATTTCCAACAAGCGCGAATGGCCGGATTGGACACCCCCCTCCGAGATGCTGAAGCGCCGCCCCGATCTGCCCCGCCACATGTCGGGTGGCCCCGAAAACCCGCTGGGTGCCCGCGCCATGTATCTGGGCTCCTCGCTCTATCGCATCCATGGCTCCAACGAGCCTGACACGATCGGGCAGGCCGTCTCCTCGGGCTGCATCCGCATGACCAACGACGACGTGACCGATCTTTATTCGCGCGTGAAG
>CANGRU010000041.1 GCA_947456315.1 Beijerinckiaceae bacterium
GACCTATCGGTTATTGCGCATGCCATCACGAAACCCGCTTACGCCGACTCGTATCGGCGAGTGAGCAACCGGAGACGATATGATTTCCGTGACTTTCCCGGATGGCGCACAGCGCCAGTTTGAACCCGGCGTGACCGGCTTCGACATTGCCAAATCCATTTCACCCTCCTTGGCCAAGCGCACCGTCGCCATGGCGCTTGACGGGGTTGTGACCGATCTCTGCGATCCGATCGCGCAGGATGCCAAAATCGAATTCATCAATCGCGAAGACCCGCGCGCACTGGAATTGATCCGCCATGATTGCGCCCACGTGCTCGCAGAAGCCGTCCAAGCGCTCTATCCCGGCACACAGGTCACCATCGGTCCGGTGATCGACAATGGCTTTTATTACGACTTTTTCCGCGCTGAACCATTCACGCCCGATGAGTTCGCCGCCATCGAAAAGAAGATGCGCGAGATCATTGCGCAGGACAAAGCCTTCGTGAAGGAAGTCTGGAGCCGCGATCAGGCGATTGCGCATTTCGAAAAAGCCGGCGAGGCTTTCAAGGTCGAGTTGGTGCAGACCATTCCGGCTGATCAGGATCTGAAAATCTACAAGCAGGGCGATTGGCTCGATCTGTGCCGTGGCCCGCATATGACATCCACCGGTAAGATCGGTTCGGCCTTCAAGCTGATGAAAGTCGCGGGCGCTTATTGGCGTGGTGATTCCACCAAGCCCATGCTGTCGCGTATTTACGCGACCGCTTTTGCCAAACAGGAAGAGCTCGACGCTTATCTGACGCAGCTCGAAGAAGCCGAGCGCCGTGATCATCGTCGTCTGGCGCGTGAAATGGATCTCTTCCATTTTCAGGAAGAAGGTCCGGGCACGGTTTTCTGGCATGCGAAGGGCTGGACTTTGTTCCAGACGCTTATCTCCTATATGCGCCGCCGCCAGCAGCAGGCGGGCTATATCGAAGTCAACACGCCCCAAGTGCTCGACCGCGCTTTGTGGGAGACGTCCGGCCATTGGCAGACCTATCGCGAAAACATGTTCGTCACGCAGACCGAAGATGAACGCGTTTTTGCTTTGAAACCGATGAATTGCCCCGGCCACGTGCAGATCTTCAAAAACGGTTTGAAGTCCTATCGCGACTTGCCGCTGAAGATTGCCGAGTTCGGCACGGTGCATCGCTATGAGCCTTCAGGTGCATTGCATGGCATTATGCGCGTGCGTGCCTTCACACAGGATGATGCGCATATTTTCTGCACCGAAGAGCAGATCATGGACGAGGCGATGAAGATCAATGATCTCATCATGTCGATCTACGAAGATTTCGGCTTCACCGACATTGTGCTGAAACTCTCGACGCGCCCCGAAAAGCGTGTCGGTTCAGATGATGTCTGGGACAAGGCGGAAGCCGCGCTCAAGCGCGTGCTGGATACGGTGGCAGAAAGTGGCATCAAGACGGGCATCAATCCGGGCGAGGGCGCTTTCTATGGCCCGAAACTCGAATATACACTGCGCGATGCGATTGGTCGTGAATGGCAATGCGGCACAACGCAGGTCGATTTCAATCTGCCCATGCGTTTTGGCGCTTTCTACATTGCGCCAGACAGCGAAAAGACCGTGCCGGTGATGATCCACCGCGCCATGTTCGGCTCGCTGGAACGTTTCACGGGTATTCTGATCGAGCATCACGCGGGTCATCTGCCGCTGTGGCTCTCGCCGCAACAGATCACCATTTGCACGATCACGCAGGAGGCTGACGATTACGCGATGGAGATCATCGCGCAAGCGCGCAAGCTTGGCCTGCGCATCGAGGCTGATCTGCGCAACGAGAAGATCAACTACAAAGTGCGCGAACATTCGCTGGCCAAAACGCCGGTGCTTTTGTGTATCGGCAAGAAAGAGGCGGCCGAGAAGAGTGTCTCGATCCGCCGTCTTGGTTCGCAGGCCCAAACCTCCATGTCGCTGGACGAGGCACTGGCCGCGCTGGTGGCAGAAGCTGTGCCACCCGATCAGAAGCGGATGTAATTCTTACAAAGGCGGGCTTTGGCCCGCCTTTTTTGTATCGTCAGCGTGGGTAGGCTGAGGCTGTCTGGATTGCTTCGCTTCGCTCGCAATGACGAACACAAACCTTTCCGCCGTCATTGCGACGAGGGCCTTAGCCCGACGTGGCAATCCAGAGCCGCAAGTGCTGACATCGGCCTTGCTCGCTCGCCATGGCGGGGCAAGGGCATTACCCTGACGCCAGACCCTTTTCGGGTTGTGTTGACATTTGTACATACATTTGAGACTATTTTATGGATTTCGACGGTTTCGATTGGGATGCGGCAAACCGCGTCAAATGCCAGAAACATGGCGTGAGCTTGGGCGAGATCGAGTTCGTGCTCCAGCATGGCGCGGTCGCACCTGATGAGCTTCATTCGCTCGTTGAGCAGCGGTTCATTGCGGTCGGGCGCACGCAGGTCGGGCGACCCATGTTTGTGGCTTTTACCCTGCGCATGAAAGAAGGGCGAACTTTGGTCAGGCCCTTTTCAGCGCGTTACATGCACGCCAAGGAGGCGATGCGCTATGGACAATAAGCGTCGTCTCAAAGTGCCGGTGATGACCACGGACGAGGAAGCGGAAGCTTTCCTCGAACAGGATTTGTCCGATCTCGACTTCGCGCAATTCAAGCCCATGCATTTCGAGCTGCAGCCCAAAAGCGAGCGGGTGAATATGCGCCTGCCCAAGACGCTGCTGGATGCGGCGCGTGCCCGCGCCAAAGCAGAGGGCATCCCCTATCAACGTTTCATCCGCCGCGCGCTGGAGCTGGCGCTGGCGGCGGATGATAAAAAGAAGAAGCGCAAAGCCTGATGAACTGTGTCCTGCGCCTTATGACTGTGGCGGGCCGGACAAGGCGCGGGCGACCTGCTCAAGGCCGGAAACGAACTGCTCTTTGGTCTGCATGACAATATCGCCGCGATCATTGCCTTGCAGGCGTGGCGCTTTGGCAGGATCGAAATCACCCAGATTGTTGGCCGTCTTCCAAGCCGCATAGTCCTCGGGTGACATAGGTTCGCTCGGGGATTGGCCACCCAGACTGACGAGCGGGATCGAAGGTTCGATGCCCGCCTTATAGGTGCGCGCAATATCTTCGCGTTCGAAATGGTTGATGCCGACGATCGGATAGCCTTCGACATTCAGATAGGTGGTCACCGCCCAGAGCGAGGGCTGCGGCGGCACAGTGTCATAGAACACCACGCTCTGGTGATTCTCTTCAGGGTCCTTGGCCACGCGCATAGGCCAGACGCCCATTACGAACATGCGGTCATCAAGATATTGCTGCTCTGTATCGTCCATGGCTCAGTGCCTTTCGTGTTTGGCTCAGAAAGCCTTGAATGTGATGATGGTGCGTGTGTCGGCAATGCCGGGAATGATCTGCACTTTCTCGCCGACGAAATGGCCGATGTCGACATTCTTCTCGACATAGAATTTGGCCAGAATGTCGTAATGACCAGCGATCGAATAAATCTCCGAGGCAATTTCGGCTTCGGCCAAGGCGCTGGCCACTTCATAGGTGCGCCCGAGTGCGCATTTTATTTCGACAAAGAAGGTCTGCATGGAATGGGCTTCCCTCAGTTGGCCATAACCTCGACTTCGCGGTCGGCATTGGCAGGAACTTTTAAAACCATTTGATGCGTGCGCCCATCGCGGCGCGCAATCACTGTATATTCACCTTCCGCCAGCACGAGGCTCGGGAAGGCGCCGATCATTTCGCGGATCACGTCGCCGCCCGGCGTCAGCACAGAAAAGCTTGTATTGGCGAGCGCTTCACCACCGGGGGCATTGACCAGTTTCAAGGTGATGACAGAGGCGCGATGGCGCACCACGGCTTCTGTCATTTTGCCTGCATCAATGCGCACTTCCGCATTGATCACCGAATTGGTTGCATTGGCCGGCACGCCCGCAATCGCCGGCGCGGAGGGCGACACGTTGGAGTCGAGATAGGTCGAAACAATGCGGTATGTGCCTTCGGGCAGGCGGATCATTTCATCGGGCTTGAGATTGGCCGCGACCAGTTTTTCGCGCTGGTCGGGGCGCTCCGGCACGTAAATATCGATCTTCAGGCGGCTGGCAGGAATGTCGGCTTCGCCCAGTTTGCCGGAAATTTTCAATGCCCCCGCATTGAGCGGAATGCGTTCATTGACATTGTTGCTCGAGATCACCACGCGGCGTGTGACCGCCGCCAGCCCGTAGGAGGCATGCACGATGTAATCGCCATCGGGCAAAGTGAAGGAGGGCGCAAGCTCGGGCGATTCCGCCACCAGGGCATGTTGGCCATTGGCTTCGGTGTTTTCCTGATAAATCCGCCAGCGGACGCCACTGACCAGCGTTGTGGCCGCCCCGCCGAATGTGGCGGAGAGAAACAAGCGTCCGGAACCGGGCACCGGCATGGTGCCGGGGGCAGAGCGCGAGCTTTGGGTGGGGGGGCTCTTTTGAGCCAAAGCCTCGCCGCCCGGCGCCATCAGGGCGACCAGCAGCAGAAGGGCGATGCTTGCGAGCTTGTTCATAATGAGATGACTTCTGCCCAATGGCGGGGCGACTGTCAAAGCTGGCGGTTGCGGGGGCGGCCGGAACTTGTCAAAAGACCCTCGACCTCCTTCTGTCATATGAAAAGACCGAAAAAGAGCCCGACATGAATGATTGTCTCCATCTGCTGAAAACCCGTCGCTCGGTGGCGCCTGTCGCCTTGACAGGTCCGGGGCCGGATCATGCAGAGCTTGAGACGATTCTGACCATTGCGGCGCGCGTGCCCGATCATGGCAAGTTGGCGCCTTGGCGCTTCATTGTTTTTCAGGGTGAGGCGCGTGCGCGCGCTGGCGCCATTGTGGTCGAAGGCTTCAAACGGCGCGAGCCACAGGCTGATGAGGCGCGCATCGCCGCCGAGGCCAAGCGCTTGACCATGGCGCCGCTGATCATCGGTGTTGTCTCGACCGCCAAAGAAGGCGCCAAAGTGCCAGCCTGGGAGCAGGAATTGTCGGCGGGTGCTGTGTGCATGAATATTCTGCTCGCGGCCAAGGCGCTGGGTTTTGATGGATCATGGCTGACCAATTGGTTTTCTTATGATCGCGACGTGCTGTCCCAATTCGGTGTGACGGACGCCGAGCGGATGGCGGGCTTCATTCATCTGGGTCGCACCGATCAGGTGCCGGCCGATCGTCCGCGCCCCGATCTCGCGCACGTCGTCACTCATTTTTAAAAAAGGCAGAGGCAGATGTTTTACGAACCCCACGCCCGTGATCGCGCTTTGTTGCCCCATGATCCGTTCAAGGCGTTGATCTCGCCGCGTCCTGTGGGCTGGATTTCCACCATGGGCCGCACCGGTGAGATCAACCTCGCCCCTTATTCTTTCTTCAATGCTTTTTCTGGCGCCCCACCCATCGTCGGCTTTTGTTCCGAGGGTTTTAAAGACAGCACATTTCTGGCGCAGGAGTCCGGCGAGTTTGTCTGGAACCTCGCCAATTATGATTTGCGCGACCAGATGAATGCGACCTCTGCACCGTTGCCGCGCGGCACCAGCGAATTCACCCATGCCGGTCTCGAAATGGCCGATTGCGTGTTGGTGAAAGCGCCCCGCGTGAAAGCGTCACCCGCGTCGCTTGAATGCAAAGTGACGCAGGTGGTGCGCCTGGATACTTTGGACGGCGTGCAGACCGATCGCTATCTGGTGCTCGGCCAAGTTGTCGGCGTGCATCTGGATGAGGCTTACTTGCGCGATGGTGTGATGGATATCACTTTGATGAAGCCCATCGCGCGCTGCGGCTATCAGGATTATGCGGTCGTCGACAAAGTATTTTCGATCAAACGCCCCGCGGGCGCTGGCAATCAGGCTGCTGGCGGCTGAGGCATCACGAAAAGACCCGCATAGGTTGTAACGCGGTTCATCCTTGTCGGGTGATGAATGGTGCGCCAACCTTGCGGCATGTTCGTTTGGGCCCAAATCAGCCTTGAGAAAACGGGCGTGCGTGATTTAAGTTGGTGAATAAGGATTTGGCTGTTTTGCCCGATTCCGCCAGCCCGGGCTTTTTTTCCGGGTGCGGCTTTTTTAAAACCAATGGATTGCCTCCGGTGCAGATCGCCCAAGATTTTTTTGCCTTTGCCCGAGAAGCGTCTGCGTCTGCGCGCGCGGCCGGCATTGCCTCTCTGATCTGCGACTATTTGCACATGGAGCTGACAGAAGCCGAGGCGGCCGAGGTCGAGAGCATTTTGACCATTATGCTTGATGATCCTTCGCCCTTGGTGCGGCGTGCCATTGCGGAAGGTCTGGCGCGCGAGCCGCGCGCGCCGCGGCACATCATTCATGCCTTGGCTGCCGAGCAGAGCGAGATTGCTGCCATTGTTCTGCAACATTCCGCTTTGTTTCTGGAAGCCGAATTGGCCGATCTGGCTTTGACTGCGCCTGTCGGTGCGCAAATGGCCATTGCACGGCGCGAGGATGTGTCGGCGCCCGTGGCTTTGGCTTTGACGGAAATGGGCGCGCCTTGCGTGCTGATCGAATTGGCGCGCAATCCGCACGCGGATCTGGCGGAAGATGTCATGTTGCGCATGATGGAGCGCGCAGGCAGTGATGGGCGTTTGCGCGAGGCTTTGTTGTTGCGTCCGGAAACACCACGCGCCGTTCGGCTTTGCATTGCCGAGGCCATCAGTTTGGCCTTGGGTGATTTTGTCAAACAAACAGGCTGGCTGGCGCCCGAGCGCGGTGATCGTGTGCTGCGCGATGCACGCGAGAAACTTATTCTCTCGATGAATGCGCAAGATGCGCAGGAAGAGCAGGGTGGTGCGGCGGGCGCGGCACTTTCGCTGGTGCGCCATTTGCGCGCGCAAGGACAACTCACACCCGGCTTGTTGTTGCGCTCGCTGGTGTGCGGAGATCGTTTGATGCTGGCAGCCGCTATGGCTGATCTGACCAAGCAATCCCTGTCACGTGTCATGCCGCTGCTGCATGATCCTGACAGCAGCGCTTACGCTGCGCTTTATAGCCGCTCGCAATTGCCGGATGGCTTGCGTCCGGTGTTCCGCACCCTTTTGGAAGCGCTGGCCAACCAACCCCAGACACCCGGCGATGCCCCGCAGCTGCGGCTGGTCACATTGGCACGCCAAGCAGCCGAGCCCCTGCCCGAAGACACACGCCAGCGCCTGATGGTCTTGCTGGGGCGGCTGGAAACAGAGGCCGCGCGCGCTGCCTCTCGTCACTGGGCGACCCGGCAGGGGACGGTGACGGACGATTCTTCAAGCCTGCCACCGCTTTCGCCCGTTTTCGGCTGACGCCGGCTTTCTTCCACGATTCGAGCCCCTGTTGTGGCTGGTGCCCTTTTCAGCACCGGTGTGAAGAATGTTTGTCGCTGGAGAGGAGGGCGCTTTACAGGCAAATCGCCTCCCGATCGTGATAAAATCACCAGTCCATGCCTAGATATGTTGCACAAATGCACCATACCTTTGGCAAAGAAGGTCAAATCCCGCACAAACCGCTTCGTAACTGATCATGAAACAGTTCCACGTCTAGTGTCTCCTCACCGAAACGGAGGGTCTGAACCCTAATTGTCCTCCGTGTCGGATTCAGTCGCAGGGATTCACCTGACGTCTGAATCGGGTCTTTCAAACTGGAGGTTTCACATGAAGCTCGCAAAGAGCCTTCTCCTCGGCTCGGCCACCGCGTTCGTCGCAGTTGCCGGCGCCAACGCAGCCGATCTTCCCTCGAAGAAGGCAGCGCCTGTTTCTTACGTCAAGGTTTGCGACGCTTACGGCGCGGGCTTCTTCAACATTCCTGGCACCGAGACCTGCATCAAGGTCGGCGGCCGCGTGCGCGCTGACTATGCGTTCTCGAACAGCCAGGACCTCGTTGCCACCAATGCTGGCACGTCTTACAAGGCAGCTTCGACTGGTTCGGCAAGCGCCGCGACCAGCTCGTCCTACAAGGCTCCGAACACCCAGACTGACGCTGTTCAGCCCGGCTCGTTCTACGACACGACCAACGGCGTGCTCGTGAAGAACTTCGCCACGAAGAAGAACGCAACCAACATGTATGGTTGGGAAGCTCGTGGCCGCGTCGACCTCGACGCTCGCACACCGACCGCTTACGGCACGGTGCAGGCTGTTACCTCGATCCGTCTCGCTCGTACGACCGGCACGCTCGACCAGGTTGGTCCGGCTCTGTCGTCGTCAAGCGCTGGTGCGACGCTCGAATCGTCTTACATCCGCTTCGCTGGTTTCACCTTCGGTGTTGCCAAGGATAACTTCGCCTTCATGCCGTCCGTGTTCTACGGTGCCGGTCACTGGGCTTCGTTCGCCAACGGCGCCAAGCAGATTGCTTACACCGCCGTTCTCGGTGGTGGCTTCTCGGCTACCCTCGCCGTTCAGGACCTTTCCGACACGACGCTCGGCGGCGTGACGGCAGCTGGCTACGCCAACCCTGGTGTTGCAGGCGGCTTCGTGGTCCCGGGTTCGTCCGCACCGCTGAACGCTGGTGGCGCTGCTTATGCCTATAACGGCTTGCCGCAGCTCAATGGCCGCATCGACTATGATCAGTCATGGGGTACAGCATCTGTGATGGGTGCTATCGGCCAGGCTAAGGCTGTCAACGGCAATGGCGTGAACTACAACGTTCCGACACCGCAGGTTGCAGCTGCTGATCAGCAGTACAATGCCAAGGCCAATGTTTGGGCCCTCGGTGCAGGCGTGAAGGTCAACCTTCCGGCTCTCGCTGCTGGCGACGCTCTCTACCTGAACGGCGCTTATGCCAACGGCATGACCGAATACACAACCAACTGGGGTTCTTTCAAGAGCTCTGACACCAAGCTGAACGTCGGCGGTTACGTCGTCAACCAGCCGTCGTGGGTTGTGGCGCAGGACGCTGCTGGCAACAACAACATCGAGACTGTCAAGTCTTGGGATGTTGCTGCAGTTTATACCCACTACTGGGCTCCGCAGTGGCGCAACTCGTTCCTCGCCACCGTCGGCAAGGTCGAAGGCACAACAACCTCCAAGGCTCTCGCCTGGGGTAATGCTGGTGCATTCGGCGATGCTAAGGTCTGGAACGTTGGTACGCAGCTCGCATTCCTTCCCACGAAGGACTTCGAAATCGGCGTCGACATGCTCTACGCTCGCGTTGTTCAGGACGTCCGCGTCCTCGATCTCGCTCCTGCGACCTTCGCTTCGTCGTCAGTCAAGGTTGATGGCACGACAGGCGCCTCGCGCGTCGTCAGCCAGTCGGCTGGCAACTGGACCGGTCGTC
>CANGRU010000042.1 GCA_947456315.1 Beijerinckiaceae bacterium
GTAAGACAATCATTCGGGCACGACTCTTGTTGCAGCGCGAACTTAGGATTGCACTCAAGTTTGCTGCGTCACACATCGGGAGATGATCATGGATCGAGGTGCCCGCGTGAAATTCAAGCCCGGCTCGAAAGCCAAAGACAATTGGCGGATCAGCGATGAGGTCGCAGGTCTCGTCATCGCCCGCTACAAAACACCCCGCACCAATGTGCCAGAGCGTGTCGATGTCCGCTTTGACGCCGGCATTGTGGTCTGGGGCGAACGGGCGACGGAGTTTGTTGTCGTCGGCTCATAAACGCGTCAAAGAGCTACCGGTCGTCACTATCAAAGATGTCGTGCACGGAAGACACGCGAAGCAACCCGGAAAAGGTCAGATCATATTCCGGATTGCTTCGACGATTTTGTTGCCCGCTCCGAGGCCTTAAATCTTCAGCAGCTTTTTCGCATTGCCCGAGAGCAGTTTGACTTTGTCCTCGCGCGAGATTTGCAAGGTCTCGACCCAATCCATCGCGGGCTTGTTGGCCACAAACGGCCAATCAACCGCAAACATGATGCGGTCCATGCCGAGTTCCGTCATGGTGCACATGAGTGCGGGCGTTGAAAAATTGCCGCTCGTGGTGACATGGAAATGGCGCGAGAATTGTTCGCGAAAGCTCATCTCTTCATGTCCCGGGCGCGACAGCGCCTGGTTGATGCGCCACAGCAGAAACGGCAATGTCTCGCCCATATGGCCCAGAATAATCTGCAGATTGTCGTGCTTTTCAAACACGCGTGACAGCACAAGGCGGATGGCCTGCGTGGCGGCTTCCACCGTATAGCCCCAAGCGGCACGGATCACCTGCGGATAATCTTGCGCATAATCTGCGTAATAAGCTTTCATCACATCCGGATGGGGAAAAGACGGGTGCAGATAAATCGGCACGCCGAGTTTTTCCGCGCGCGCAAAAATCGGCCAGAAGCGTTTGTCGTCAAGCCACAAGCCATTGGTCAGGCCGTGGATCATCGCGCCTTTGAAGCCAAGCTCGCTGACACAACGATCGAGCTCATCAGCTGCAGCGTCCGGATGAATGGTCGGCAAAGCCGCAAAGCCTGCAAAGCGTGTGGGATGCAAGGCAATGGCTTTGGCCAAGCGGTCATTGACGCGCTGGCACAAGGCCACTGCAATATCTTCCGGCAGTTTCTGACCTGACGGCGCACCATGCGAGAGCAGCTGCATATCAATGCCGGCCTCATCCATCTCGCGAATACGCACGGCTCCCAGATCATGCAAACGCTCAAGCATATCTTTGGAGCGTGTGCCCTCGGCGCCCACCAGATGGGAGACGAGCTCGGCATCCCAATAATGTTCTTCAAGCGCAATGACCGGAATATTCTGCGACGTCGCCATAAGATTTCCTCTTGTTTTTGTTGATTGCTTTTTTACTTGCTGGCCGCGCGAATGGCCTCGAACAGGCGCAAAGGCGTGGCGGGCATATCAACGGGTGGCACGTTGTGGCGTGCCAGCGCATCGGTGAGCGCATTCATGACAGATGTCAAAGCCCCTGCGCAACCCGCCTCTCCGCAACCTTTCACGCCCAGTGCATTCGTGCGCGCGGGCGAGGGTTTTGAGGCAAAATGCACATGGGGCGCATGCTGCGCACGCGGCATGGCGTAATCCATGAAGGAACCCGTCGCGAGCTGGCCATCCTCTGTATAGAGCGTTTGCTCCAGAAAACATTGGCCGATGCCCTGCACCACACCGCCTTGCACCTGACCTGCTACGATCAGCGGGTTCACGAGCGTGCCGAAATCATTGACGCTGGTATAGGCAACAACCTGCGCTTCGCCTGTCTCGGGATCAATCTCGACTTCGGCAATATGCACGCCATTGGGATAGGTCGAGGGCGAGAGCTGATGCACGTGGCTCACATCCAGCGACATGCCTTTGGCGCGCGCATGCCGGGCCAAATCAAGCAGAGGAATGTCACGATCAGTGCCCGCAACCCGCGCCACACCATCGGTGACTTCAATATCGCCAATGCTGGCTTCAAAGAGATCTGCTGCCGCCGCGCGGGCTTTTTCAATCACCATTGCACTGGCTTCGGCAAAAGCATTGCCGCTGGCCATAATACTCTTCGAGCCACCCGTGCCACTGCCGCTCGACAGTGCATCGGAATCTGTCTGCATCAAACGGATCTTGCTGTTTGGAATGCCGAGCCGGTCCGCCACCACTTGCGCGAAGGTCGTGCCATGCCCCTGGCCATGATCATGCGTGCCCGTTGACAAAAGCACTGTGCCGTCTTCGCAGAATTGAATCTCGCCCAATTCGTTGGAACCCGGTGCCGTGACTTCAAGAAACTGGCCAATACCAATGCCTCGCCATTTGCCAAGCGCGGCGCTTGCACGTTCGCGCGCAGCAAAGCCTGCGTAATCGGCTTTTTGTAAAGCTTCATCCAGCAGAGCTGCAAAATCGCCGGAATCATAAACCGAGCCTGACGGCGCCGTATAAGGCAATTGGGCAGGTGCGATATGGTTGCGGCGGCGCAGCTCGACAGGGTCGATGTTCATCTCGCGCGCGGCCGTATCGACCAAGCGCTCCAGATAATAATTGCCTTCCGGACGCCCTGCCCCGCGATAGGCGGTGATCGGCACCGTGTTGGTCAGCACGCATTTGGTACGCACTTCAATCAGCGGCGTACGATAGGTGCCCACAATATGTTTCATCACATTGAGGGCCGGAATCAGCGGGCCAAAGCCCGTCAGATAAGCACCCAGATTGGCGCTGCCATCGACGCGGAGCGCCAGAAAATGCCCCTGTGCATCAAGCGCCAGTTCACAGGTAAATTCATGGTCACGGCCTTGATGGTCTGACACAAACGATTCCGAGCGCGTATCCACCCATTTCACAGGATGACCCAGCGCACGGGCGGCATGCGCAACACAGACATATTCCGGAAAGAACGCGGTCTTCATGCCAAAGGAGCCGCCGACATGGCGCGCGACGATGCGGATATTCTCTTGCGGCACATCGAGCACATCGCTCGCGGCTGCCCGCATACCCATTACGCTTTGCACCGGCAGATGCAGCGTGAAGCGCCCCTCTTCATATGAGGCGACACAAGCGCGCGGCTCCATAGGAGCAACAACAAGGCGGTTGTTGACCAGATGCAGACGCGTGACATGGGCTGCTTGCGTAAAAGCATCAGCGACTTTTTGCGCGTCACCGAAATGATAATCGAGAATGAGATTGCCGGGAACATCGTCGTAAACAAGCGGTGCAGCTGCTTGCAGAGCAGCGCGCGACTCCGTCACGCAGGGCAATGCATCGACATCGAGCTGAATGGCTTCCACAGCGGCGCGCGCTTGCGCCTCGGTAGTTGCCACCACACAGGCCACCGGGTCGCCCACATAGCGCACCTTGTCGAGCGCCAGTGTGGCGCGCAATGGTTTCAGCATCGGCGTGCCGTCGGCACTTTTGAGCGGCAGCTTGCTGGTCTGCCCGCGATAGGCGGACAGATCAGCGCCCGTATAAATGGCGACAACCCCCGCCATGGCGCGAGCCGCCGCTGTCCCGATTTTGCGGATCACGCCATGGGCATAGGGCGAGCGCAGCATGGCCAGATGCAGCACATCTTCGGGCGCCACATCGGCTGTGTAAGTACCCTCACCCCGCAACAGCACAGGGTCTTCACTGCGCGGCACAGATTGGCCGATCCCGAATTTGAGGGTGGCGAGAGATTGGTCAAAAGAGTTCATCATGCCGCTCGTTATACGCCGTCATTGCGAGGAGCGTAACCAATGAAGCAAGTCCAGAGGCGACAGATGCGGCCACCGGTTTGTTTCACTCCGCTCACAAGGACGTCAAGGGATGTCAGGATTCAGCCAGAGTCTCGATGCGTTTCACATCAAGAAGGCGCACGCCATCGGGCACGATCAGCAGAGCTTTCTCGCGCGCCAAACGGGTCATCATGCGGCTCACAGTTTCCACAGTCAGCCCCAGAAAATCACCGATGTCCTGACGGGTCATGGGCAACGGGATGGTGACGGATTGTTGCGACAGCCGCGCCCAGCGCTTGCGCAGACCGATCAGAAAGGCAGCGATTTTCTCTTCCGCCGTGCGGCGACCCAAAATCACCATCTGCTCTTGCGCCATGGACAGCTCATGACTGGCCAATTGGTGCAGCTTGCGCAGCACATGGGGTTTTTCATCGACGAAATCAGAAAAGGCCTGACGCGAGAATTGGCAGGCGGTGAGTGGTGTCAGCGCATCGGCTGAAAACATATTGCGCTCGGTCAGCGAGAGGCCGAGAAAATCCCCGGGCAACGCAAAGCCGACAATCTGGCGGCGCCCATCCGGCAAGAGGCGGTAGAGACGCGCCGAACCAGCCGTGATGTTGAAGACATTTTGCGCCAGCTCATCCTGCTCGAAAATGGTTTCGCGGGCATTCAATGACAATGGACGCGACAGACGATCGAGCTCAGCCAGCTCATCAGGCTCCAAAGCTCCGCAAAGAGACAATGAGCGCACCCGACATTGCTCGCAATGCGTTGCGGCTTTGTTGTTGGGGCAAAGCGTGAGGGGGGCTGAATTGGCCTCCAGATGGCTTGCCATGGACTGTTCCCGAGCCGTTTTTGAAATCATGGTAGAAATCTTATCACCCTGATGGGATATCGAATAGGATTTTAGTGACGCATCAAGCCTCAAGCCATTCCTGACCACCCCGGAGCGGCACAAAATCAGAACCTAAATCCCCAAATTGGGCGTAACAAAAGCATAAAACCAAGGCTGGCCTTGCCGCGCATATTGGGCAGCGGGAGCTTTGCCGGTTGAAATCGCAACAAAACCTCACTAGCCTCCAAACCATATTGGAGATTAATTGTGAGCGAAAAAAATGAACTTGCGGGTTTGGCCCGCTACACAGCAAAAATGTTCAAATTACTGGGCACTTTGCGCAGCCAACATGATCTAGATTTCGATGAAGTGCTGATTTTCTTCGCACTCGGTCGGCTCAATTTCGACCAGGCGCCTGGACAATTGATGTTCATCAAGCCGGCCAATATTGTGTCGCTATCGGATTTTCTCGACATTCCGCGCGAAACATTGCGGCGCAAATTATTGCGACTCGAAGAGAAAGAACTGGTCCAGCGCACCAGCTACGGCTTTGTCGTGAAAGATCTCGAAAGCTGGAAGCGAATCTCGGAAATGGCCGTTGAGGCAGAGGTTTTTGCCTGAACCTTACGTGCCGAATTGCTCACGCAAAATACGCTCATCGAGTGAATGGCCGGGATCGTGCAACAGCGTCAGACCTGTTGCGTGATCCATGGCAATTTCAACGCGTGCAACATTGCGGATTTCAAAATGATCCGCCACAGCCGCGACCGGTCGCTTGTCAGCTTCCAGCACATCAATGGTGACGCGCGCCTTGTCGGGCAACAGCGCCCCGCGCCAGCGGCGCGGCCGGAACGCCGAAATCGGCGTCAGTGCCATCAAAGGCGCATCGAGCGGCAAGATCGGGCCATTGGCCGACAGATTATAAGCCGTCGAGCCTGCGGGGGTCGCCACCAGCAGACCATCAGCCACCAGCTCGGCCAACCGTTCCGTATCATCAATCGAAATGCGCATTTTCGCAGCCTGGAAGGACGAACGCAGCAGCGACACTTCATTGATCGCGCGGGCGGAAAACACCTCGCCCTGCACATCGGTCGCGGTCATGGTCAGCGGATGGACGGTTGAGGCCTCCGCCGCGCTGAGCCGCTCGCGCAGCCCCTCCCCCGAAAACTCGTTCATCAGAAAGCCGACCGAGCCGCGGTTCATACCGTAAATCGGCTTTTTGCGCCCCATAAAGCGATGCAGGACCTGCAGCATCAAGCCATCCCCGCCCAGCGCGACAATGACGTCGGCGCTTTCGGGATCGACATTGCCATACAGCCCCACCAGCTCGGACAAAGCCCGATCAGCCTCTGGCGTGCCAGAGGACAGGAAGGCAATCCGGTCAAAGCGGGATGTGGGGGCGTGGCTCATGAGGGCTTCTTAGCCGATTTTGGCTGGCTTTGCGAGATAGGCAGCAGTGACACCCTCCTCTGCCCTGCAATCGGTTCTGGATGGCTATCCTGGCGCGCCTCATGGCGACAGTGTCACACAATGAAAAACCCCGGAGCTTTCGCTCCGGGGCTCTCGACATGAGAGAAAATCTCTCAAGTCAGATTAGAACGTGCGTTCGACGCGCAGACGACCGGTCCAGTTGCCAGCCGACTGGCTCACAACACGGGAGGTGCCGGTCGAGCCGTCAACCTTTGCCGAATTAAGAGCTGTTGAGTCGAGATTGAGGACACGAACGTCCTGAATCACGCGGGCATAGAGCACGTCAACACCGACTTCGAAGTCCTTTGTGGGCACGAAAGCGAGCTGCGTACCAACGTTCCAAACCTTGGCATCACCGTAAGCACCAGCATTACCCCAAGCGAGAGCCTTGGATGTTGTCGTGCCGTTGATCTTGCCGTAGCTGCCGAGGAACGAGTGACGCCATTCTGGAGCCCAGAAGTGCGTATAAATGGCAGCCAGATCCCATGACTTGAGGGCTTCGAGCTTGTTGTTGCCAGAGGCATCCTGAGCCACAATCCACGAAGGCTGGTTCACAACAAAACCGCCGACATTGAGCTTGGTATCCGAGCTCTTGAACGAAGCCCAGTTGGTTGTGTACTCGGTCATGCCGTTGGCATATGCGCCATTCAAATAGAGCGTATCACCAGAGGCAATCATCGGCAGGTTGACCTTCACGCCACCACCCAGTGCCCAGACTGTAGACGTCTGGTTGTACTGAGAATTAGCAGCAGCAACCTGAGGAGTAGGAACGTTGAAGTTCACACCATTGCCATTGACGGCCTTGGCCTGAGCGACAGCGCCCATCACTGAGGCTGTGCCCCAAGCCTGATCAAAGTCCACGCGGCCATTGATCTGCGGCATGCCATTATAAGCATAGGCTGCACCGACACCGTTCAGAGGAGTAGAAGACCCGGGAACGAGGAAGCCTGCGCCTGTGCCCGGTGTGGCATAGCCTGCAGCAACCACGCCGCCAGCAGTTGTGTCAGTCGCATCCTGAACAGCGAGCGTTGCCGAGAAGCCACCGCCGAGAACAGCAGTATAGGCGAGCTGCTTCGCACCGTTGGCAAAGGATGACCAATGACCCGCACCGTAGAAGGTCGATGGCATGAAGGAGAAGTTATCCTTCGCAACACCGAAGGTGAAGCCAGCGAAACGGATGTAAGCGGATTCAAGAGTTGCGCCAGCGCTCGTTGCAGACAGAGCCGGACCAACCTGGTCGAGAATGCCGGTCGTACGAGCCAGACGGATCGACGAAACAGCCTGAACCGTGCCGTAGGCAGTCGGTGTACGCGCATCAAGATCGACGCGAGCGCGGGCTTCCCAACCATACATGTTGGTCGCGTTCTTTTTCGTGGCGTATTGCTTCATGAGCTGGCTGGTCGATGTGTCATAATATGCACCAGGAGCGACAAAATCGACCTGTGCATTGGGAGCCTTATAAGACGTGCCCGTCACAGTTGCCGCAGAGCCGGTGGAGGCAGCTTTGAAAGCCGTGCCTGCATTGGTCGCCACAAGATCCTGCGCGTTGCTGAACGAATAATCCGCACGCACACGGCCACCGACCTTGATGCAGGTTTCTGTGCCCGGGATGTTGAAGAAGCCCGCGCCATAAGCGTCGCAGACCTTCACGTAATTGACGGGGGCGGCCTTCTTCGAGGGAAGATCGGCGGCATTGGCACCAGCGACCGCGACGAAAGCGGTGGCGGAACCGAGGAGAAGGCTCTTGGCGAGCTTCATGAAAAACCTCCAAAAAATGACTTCAAAAATCATTCGATTAAAATGAAAGGCACTTCGGTCGGGCGTCTTGAAATGAAGGACGCTAGGCAGAAGGGCCCCGCCCCCGAGAGAATCCCCGAAGGTATGGAGCCAAAGTAACCATCATTGTTGCTTTCGTCTCTCAAAAAGAGACAATTCACACCCTCGGGCCATGTTTTGGCCTCAAGCGTGGCAGCAAGGCCACAGTTGCCCAAGGGCAATGTCCCCGAGACGCGAGGCCAACCCAGCCGGGCCCAACGCCTTGTAAATAACACTAAAACAAGGACTTAGCTCCAAACCCCCATGTCTGAAACTTCTGGCTCCTGTTTCAGGAGACGTCTATAAAGCTGAAATCCCTGTTTGAAGGCCCGCCCGATATGTCCGCTAGAAAAGACGCCGCCCATCAATTGCTGATTGAAGGCCAGATGGCCCTCGAGCAGGGCAACGCCCTTCAAGCACGCACGCTTTTCAAAAAATCCCTCGAAAAATCACCAAGCTTCGACGCTGCATTTCTGACCGGCCTGACCTACGGCCAGCAAAACAATCTGAAGATGGCGAGCAATTATTTGCGCCAGGCCACGCAGATTGATCCCGGCATTGCGGAGGGACATTTCAACTACGGCTATGCGCTGCAATTGCAGAAAATCTACGAACCGGCGCGCGCGGCTTATCTGGCTGCGTTGAACATCAAGCCGGACTATCATGCAGCCTTGCACAATCTCGGCGTCGTGCTGGATGAACTCGGACAATTTCACGAGGCCATTGACCGCTATCAGGACGCCCTCAAGCTCGTGCCTGATGCGGAGGAAACGCTCAACAGTCTCGGTTGGGTTCTCATCAAAGTCGGCCGCAACGCAGACGCCCTTGCCGCACTCAACCGTGCGCTGGAGCTGGCTCCCAACCACCTCAAAGCCATCACCAATCGCGGCCTTGTCTATGTGGCAATGCAACGGTTTCGTGAAGCGATGGAGGATTATTCAACCGCCATCGCGCTGGATCCGACCGATCCCGATTTGCGTTTCAATCTCGGCCAAGCGGCCTCACACCGAAAACTTCTGGATGAGGCCATCGCGGCTTACACCAAAACAATCGAGCTGAAGCCTGATCATGCGCAAGCCTGGGTCAATCGCGCCTTCGAATTGGAAAAACTCAAACGACATGAAGAAGCCCTGATCGGCTTCGACCAATATAAAAAGCTGAAACCTGACGCACCATTTGCCACTGGTTTTTCGCTGATGGCGCGTATGAATTTGTGTGACTGGCGCGATTATGATGCATCCGCAACAGCTATTTTGACGGGCATTGAAA
>CANGRU010000043.1 GCA_947456315.1 Beijerinckiaceae bacterium
ATTTTTACGCAACTTACATTGTTCCGTTCATCTTTGTTCTGAGCATCGTGGTGTTTTTCCATGAGCTTGGACATTTTCTGGTCGGGCGCTGGTGCGGGGTGAAGGTGGATGTCTTCTCCATCGGCTTCGGCCCCGAACTGTTCTCGCGCATCGATCAGCATGGCACGCGGTGGCGTGTAGCGGCGGTGCCGCTGGGCGGTTTTGTCAAATTTCATGGCGATGTGAACGCCGCCTCGGTGGCGGACCACGAGCTGATCGCGGCCATGCCCGCTGACGAGCGCGCCATTTCCTTCTACACCCAGAAGGTCTGGAAGCGGGCCGCCATTGTTGCTGCCGGTCCGGTCGCTAACTTCTTGCTGGCTATTGTGATTTTTACAGCCGTCTTCTTTGCCTTCGGCCGTGAAGTGCTCAATCCGCGGGTGCAGGATGTGCGGGCAGGTGAGGCGGGCGCGCTCGCCGGTTTCGAGCCGGGCGATCTGGTGGTGGCCATTGACGGCACCCCCATTGCGAGCTGGGCTGCGATGCAGCGCGTCATCCAATCTTCAGCGGGTGTGCCGTTGAATTTTACGATCCATCGGGGCAGCAAGCAGGTCAGTCTGACCGCAACGCCCACGCTGCGGGAGATCAAGACCGCTTTTGGGACGCAGCGGATCGGCATGATCGGTCTTTCGGCCGCTGCAGCTCCCTCCGATTGGCGTCTTGAGCGCTATTCCATCGGGGAATCGCTCAAGCTTGGTCTGAGCGAGACGTGGTTCGTCGTCGAGCGGACAGCAGCCTTTGTGGCTGGCTTGGTGGCGGGTCGAGAGGCGGCTGACAATATCTCCGGCCCGATTGGTATCGCCCATATGGCGGGCGAGGTGGCTAAGGTGGGGATAGTTCCCCTGTTCAGCTTTGCGGCTTTGCTGTCGGTCTCCATCGGGCTGATGAACCTGTTGCCGGTGCCCCTGCTAGATGGCGGCCATCTGCTTTATTACGCAGTCGAATTCGTGCGCGGGCGGCCTTTGAGCGAGAAGACCCAGGAGGTCGGTTTCCGGATCGGTCTGGCTATGGTGGGGGCCTTGATGCTGTTTGCCACGGCCAATGATATCTTCCGGAAAATGCTTGGTTAACTCGCCATTTACCATGTTTCGTGGCAGGGGAGCCACGGGCCGTCTAAAAGCATGATTTCCGGTCATTTCGGGATTTGCTTGGACGGTTAAAGAGGGTAGAAGAAGACTCACGAATTAGTGGCGTTGTGGCTAGCTCAGCGTCTATGTCCGGATGTGGTCCGGATTGTCTGGTGCCTATTGGTGCCTTGGTTATAGTGGGAACGGTTGCTCATGCAGTTCACTCGCGGTCTCAACAATCGCCTCGCATCCGCGCTCTTGGGAGCCGCTGCTGTCTTGGCATTGTCTGTTCCAGCTTACGCGCAGGCTGTGTCCGTCAAGGGCAATAGTCGCGTAGATGCTGAGACCATTCGTTCTTATTTCCCGGGCACAGATGCGGCCGGTGTTGCTGAAGGCGTCAAGAGCCTCAATGCAACCGGACTTTTCTCCCACGTGAACGTGAGCCGCCAAGGTTCGAATGTTCTGGTCACGGTTGTCGAGAATAACGTCATCAATCGCGTCGCCTTCGAAGGTAACTCGAAGCTGAAGTCGGATCAGCTGGCAACAGAGCTGCAGACGAAATCGCGTGGCGCTTATAGCCCGTCGGTCGCCGAGTCCGATGTGGAGCGCATCAAGGAAATCTATCGTCGTGGTGGTCGTGGTGATGCCAGCGTCAAAGTGCGCACGGTTGATCTGCCCAATGGCCGCATCGACGTGGTCTTCACGATTGACGAAGGTTCCAAGACCGGCGTCTACGCCATCAACTTTGCCGGCAACTCGGCATTCTCTGCAGGTCGCTTGCGCAACCTGATGCAGACGACCGAGATGAATTATTTGTCCTGGTTGAAGACCAGCGACGTTTATGATCCCGACAAAATCTCGGCTGACCAAGAACTCATTCGCCGCTTCTATTTGAAGAATGGCTATGCCGACTTCCGCATTGTGTCTTCTGACGCCGCTTATGATGACGCCAAGAAGGGTTGGGTCCTGACGATTGCCGTTGAGGAAGGCGCGCAATATCGCGTCGGTTCCATCAATGTTGAATCGCGCCTGCCTGACGTGAGCTCTGAAAGTCTGCGCAAGGTTGTCACCATTCGCGAAGGCGAAGTCTATAATGGCGACAAGGTCGAGAAGACTGTCGATGCGCTGACCCGTGAAGTGGCGCGCAGCGGTTATGCATTCTCCTCGGCTCGTCCGCGTGGCGATCGCGATCCGGTTTCGCACACCATTGCTTTGGGCTTCGTGCTTGAAGAAGGTCCGCGCGTTTATGTCGAGCGCATCAACATCCGTGGCAATACGCGCACACGTGAATATGTTGTCCGTCGTGAATTCGATCTGGGCGAAGGCGATGCTTACAATCGCGTCCTCGTGGATCGCGCCGAACGCCGCCTGAAGATGCTCGGTTACTTCAAGAACGTTCGCATCACCAACGAGCCGGGCTCTGCTGCCGACCGCGTGGTTGTGAATGTCGATGTCGAAGACCAGCCCACCGGCTCGTTTTCCATCTCGGGTGGTTATTCCACGGTTGATGGCATCATCGGCGAAGTGGCAATCACCGAGCAGAACTTCCTAGGCCGTGGCCAGTTTGTTCGTGCGGCTCTGTCCATGGGTCAGCGCACACGTGGTATCGATCTCTCCTTCACCGAGCCCTATCTCTGGGGTCGCGTGGCTGGTGGCGTTGATCTGTTTGCCAAGCGCAACATCAACTCGCGCTACTCGCTCTATGATACAACGACAGTCGGTACATCGCTGCGTTTGGGCTTCCCGCTGACGGAAGAAATCTCCTTCTCGCCGCGTTATTCGATTTATCAATCGAAGATCACCATCCCGAATGACAGCAGCCGTCCTTACAACGATTGTACGAATCCGATTCCGGACGTGACGCCGTCAGTTGGTGGCGGTGGCAATCTCGAAGTCAGCGCGACCAATAGCTGTTTGACCAATGGTGAAGCATCCTTGGCGATCAAAGAGGCAGCTGGACGTCGTATTACGTCACTGGTTGGCTATACTTTGTCTTATAACACGCTCGACAATGCCAAAAACCCGACTGATGGTCTCTACTCAGAGATGCGTCAGGATCTGGCTGGCGTGGGTGGCGATGCCAAGTTCATTCGCACCACAGGCGATGTGCGCTACTATTATCCGCTCTTTGAAGACATTGTCGGCCTTGCCCGTATGCAGGCTGGTAACATGTTTGCCTGGGGTGGTGGCGAGCTGCGCATCATCGACAATTTCAATATGGGTCCGGCACTCGTTCGCGGCTTCGCACCCGGTGGTATCGGTCCGCGTGACATCACGGACCAGAACAACCTGATCGCAAGTGGTCTGGGTGGCACCAATTATATTGGCGGCACTTTGGAAACGCAGTTCCCCATCTTCGGCTTGCCGAAGGAAGTTGGTCTGAAGGGCGCGCTCTTCGCTGATGCCGGTACCATTTTTGGTTACAAGGGCAAGACAGACTTCTCTTCCCTCGTTGGTGGTTCGCCGGTATCGCCTTGCGTCTCTACATCAATGACAGGGCCTAACTACACGCAGGCAAACTGCATCACGGTTCGTGATTCACACATGATCCGCACGTCAGTTGGTGCCTCGTTGCTCTGGGCTTCGCCGCTTGGTCCGATCCGTTTCGACTTCGCCAAGGCGATCACGAAGGATCAGTTCGACCGTACGCAGTTCTTCCGCTTCTCGGGTGGCACGACCTTCTGATGAGCTTTCCGGTCTGAGCCGGGACACTTTGACAAGCCTGCGCCGCAAACACGGCGCAGGCTCTTTTTACAAAAGGCGCCTGCTTTTTGTGAGCCAGTCGCATCTTTGGCGTGAGGGTAGGGCATGAGCGATCCGGTTTTCTTCCGGCGCGCGGGGTCGGTGAGCGTCAGCGAAATCATTGAGCTGACAGGTGCAAAGCCGCTTCGTGATGGAGATCTGTCAGCGCGGATCGAAGCTGTGGCCCCTCTTGATCAGGGTGTGCCGGGCATAATTGTTTTTCTCGACAATCCCAAATATGCCGATGATGTGCGTGCAACACGCGCAACTGCCTGTTTGGTGTCGCAGCGTTATGCGGACCGTGTTCCAGAGACAACCATCGCGCTCGTAACTCCTGAGCCTTATGCGGCTTGCGCCAAAGTCAGTGCGCGCTTGTTTCCCGACTCGCTGCGCCCCGGCTCAGCCTTCGGCAATACGGGTATTTCACCAGGCGCCTATATTCACCCCGAGGCGCGGCTGGAAGATGGCGTCAGTGTCGATCCGGGTGCCGTCATCGGACCACGCGCCGAGATTGGTGAAGGTTCCTTTATCGGTGCCAATGCGGTGATCGGACCGGATGTGCGCATCGGTCGGCAGTGTTCGATCGGTCCGCAATCGACCGTTCTTTTTGCTTTGATTGGTGACCGCGTGATCATTCATCCGGGCGCACGTATCGGACAGGATGGTTTTGGTTTTGCCATGTCACCGCGTGGCCATTTGAAAGTGCCTCAAATCGGTCGTGTGATCGTGCAGAATGATGTCGAGATCGGCGCCAATACGACGATTGATCGCGGTGCCAATCGCGATACGGTCATTGGTGAGGGCTCGAAGATCGATAATCTCGTCCAGATCGGGCATAACGTCACGATTGGCCGTCATTGCGTGATCGTTTCGCAAGTCGGTATTTCGGGTTCGACCGATATCGCCGATTTTGTCGCAATCGGTGGCCAAGCGGGCATCACGGGTCATTTGAAGATCGGCATGGGCGCGCAAGTCGGTGCCCAGTCAGGTGTCATGACGGACGTGCCAGCGGGCACAAAATTTGGTGGATCGCCCGCCAAGCCTATGCGTGAACATATGCGTGAAGTGGCAACCTTGACCAAGATGGCCGAACGCAAGACGGGTTCTGACAGCAAAGAATAATGCGCTGGGCGCTGTTGCGCAGCACGCATGACAGGGAATTAAAAAGATGACCGAAGCCACAGCCAAAGCGCTTGAGACCGTTGATATTATCAAGCTCATGGCCTCTCTGCCCCATCGCTATCCATTTCTGCTCGTGGATCGCATCATTGAATGCAATGGTGACGAGAGCTGCATCGGCATCAAAAACGTCACCTATAACGAGCCCCAATTCCAGGGCCATTTTCCGGACCAGCCGGTGATGCCTGGCGTTTTGTTGATCGAAGGCATGGCCCAAACGGCTGGTGCTCTTTGCGTCAATGCCGCAACGATCGGCAAGCCTAAGCTCGTGTATTTCATGACGATCAACAATGCGAAATTCCGCAAACCTGTTGTGCCAGGGGACCGCGTCGAGTTTCACATGACCAAGACCAACCAGCGCCGCAATATCTGGTGGTACAAAGGGATCGCCAAAGTTGATGGTCAGATTGTCTGCGAGGCTGAAGTCTCGGCCATGCTGATTGTCGAAGACAATAAGGGGGCGTGATTTTGGCTGAGATCTCGAAACAGCGCCCTCCGCGCATCACGCCTCTTGGCATTCATCCCAGTTCTGTTGTGGAGGCTGGCGCCAAAATAGGTGAAGGGGTCTCGATTGGCCCGTTCTGTCATGTTGGTGCCAATGTGACTTTGGGCGATGGCGTTGAGCTGATCTCGCATGTGGCCTTGGGTGGCAACACCAGTGTGGGTGCGCGCACGCGCATTTTCCCTTTTGCGTCCATCGGTCACGAGCCACAAGATCTGAAGTTCCATGGCGAAGAAAACTCGCTCACCATCGGGGCGGATTGCATGATCCGCGAAGGCGTCACCATGAATCCGGGAACGGAAGGTGGTGGCGGTAAAACCATTGTCGGCGATCACTGTACCTTCCTGGCCAATTCTCATATCGCGCATGATGTGCATTGTGGCAGCCACGTTATTCTGTCGAATAATGTGATGATTGCCGGTCATTGTTCACTCGGCGATTATGTGATTGCAGGTGGTGGCGCAGCGGTTCATCAATTTGTGCGCATCGGCTCGCATGCCTTTATTGCGGCTATGGCCGCAGCAGAGAATGATGTCATCCCTTACGGCATGGCGATTGGCAATCGCGCCAATCTGGCTGGTCTCAATCTGGTTGGTTTGAAGCGTCGCGGTTTCGAACGGGACGAGATTCACACTTTGCGTCGTGCCTATCGTTTGCTCTTCGCACAGGAAGGCACATTGAAAGAGCGCGTCGAAGATGTGGCGAGCGAATTTTCAACACAGGCACAAGTGATGGAAATCCTGAACTTCATTCGCGAGGGTGGTGATCGCGCGATCTGCACACCGCGCGAGGTCAGAGATTCAACCGCTTGAGCGCGTCTCACGCCAAGCGCATTTTTATTGTTGCCGGTGAAGAATCCGGCGACCAGCTGGGCGTGAAACTGATGCGTGCTTTGCGCGCCAGTGCACCCGATGTTTCATTTTCCGGCATTGGCGGCAAAGCCATGATGGAGGAGGGGCTCGCGCCGCTCTTTTCCATGGATGATATTGCTGTCATGGGTTTTTTGCCTGTGCTCCAGCGCTTGCCCTTATTGTTGCGGCGGATTGCGCAAACGGCTGAAGCTGTCGTGGCACAACAACCCGATGTGCTTGTCCTGATCGACAGCCCCGACTTTACCCATCGCGTCGCACAGATTGTGCGCAAGGCAGATCCCAAAATTAAGATCATCAATTATGTGTCGCCAACTGTTTGGGCTTGGCGGCCGGGGCGCGCCAAAAAAATGCGCGCTTATGTCGATCATCTGCTGGCTCTGTTGCCGTTCGAGCCGCAAGCGCATGTTGATCTGGGTGGCCCGCTTTGCACCTATGTCGGCCATCCGTTGATGGAGCGACTTGCTGATCTGCGTCCCAATGAGGCGGAAGCCGTGCAGCGTCAGACGCCGCGTTTGTTGCTTTTGCCCGGCTCGCGCCGCTCGGAGGTTACACGGCTTTTGCCGGTGTTTCGCGAGACGGTGGCGTTGCTCGTCAACACGATTGGACCCGTTGAGATTTTGCTGCCGGCTGTTGATCGCTTGGCTGTTCTCATCACCAAGCAGGTGCGTGACTGGCCTGTGCCGGTCAAGATTTTGCGCGGCGAAGCAGATAAATATGCAGCCTTCCGCACGGCGCGTGCAGCGTTGGCTGCATCCGGCACGGTGACGCTCGAATTGGCGCTCGCACAAGTGCCGTTTGTTGCGGCCTATAAGGTCAATTCCGTCGAAGCGATGATTGCACGTCGTGTGGTGCGTCTCAGCTCGGTGATTTTGCCCAATATTATTTTGGGCGAAAATGTCGTGCCGGAGTTTTTGCAGGAAGATTGCACCGCGCAAAATCTCAGCGCAGCACTTGTACCTTTGATGCGAGGTGATGTGGCACGTGATGTTCAGCTCGCCGCCTTTGATCATGTCGATGAGTTGATGCAAGTGCCAGCAGGTGAGAGCCCGAGCGGGCTGGCAGCCAAGATTGTTTTGGCTACTGTGTAAACGCGTTTCCAGAATATGCTTTGTACCGTGGATTGCTTCGTCGCTGCGCGCCTCGCAATGACGGGCACAAAAAAAGCGCCCCGTAGGGCGCTTTTCTGTTTCTGTGTGACCAGTGCTTAGCGCTTGCCGGCAGGCACATAATCGCGAAGGGCGGCGCCTGTGTAGAGCTGGCGCGGACGACCGATTTTCTGTGTCGGATCTTCGATCATTTCCTTCCACTGGGCGATCCAGCCGACCGTGCGCGCAACAGCGAAGAGCACGGTGAACATGGAGGTCGGGAAGCCCATCGCCTTCAGCGTGATGCCGGAATAGAAGTCGACATTCGGGTAGAGCTTCTTCTCGATGAAATATTCATCCGACAAAGCAATACGCTCGAGTTCGACCGCCACTTCGAGCAGCGGATCGTCTTTCACGCCGAGTTCTGCCAACACTTCATGGCAGGTCTTCTGCATGATTTTCGCACGCGGATCGTAGTTCTTGTAGACGCGATGACCAAAGCCCATCAGACGGAACGGATCGTTCTTGTCCTTGGCCTTTTTGACATATTCCGGAATGCGATCGATGTGACCGATCTCGGCCAGCATTTTCAGCGCTGCTTCATTGGCGCCGCCGTGGGCCGGGCCCCAGAGGCAAGCAATACCGGCTGCGATACATGCAAACGGATTAGCGCCCGATGAGCCTGCCAAACGCACCGTGGAAGTCGAGGCGTTCTGTTCGTGATCGGCATGCAGGATGAAGATGCGATCAAGCGCGCGCGAAAGCACAGGGTTGATTTTGTAATCTTCACACGGCACGGCAAAGCACATGTTGAGGAAGTTCGACGTATAGTCGAGCGAGTTCTTCGGATACACGAAGGGCTGACCGATCGTGTATTTGTAAGCCATGGCGGCGAGTGTCGGAACTTTGGCAATCATGCGCATGGACGCAATCATGCGCTGCTTCTCGTCCGTGATGTCGGTCGAGTCATGATAGAAAGCGGCCAGCGCGCCAACGGCGGCGACCATCACAGCCATCGGATGCGCATCGCGGCGGAAGCCCTGGAAGAAGCGCGCCATCTGTTCATGCACCATCGTGTGGCGCTGAACGCGATAATCAAAGTCTGCTTTCTGTGACGGGGTCGGCAATTCGCCGTAGAGCAACAGATAGCAGGTTTCAAGGAAGTCGCCGTGTTCGGCGAGCTGATCGATCGGGTAGCCGCGATGCAGCAGCACGCCTTCATCGCCATCAATATAGGTGATGGCGGATTCGCATGACGCGGTTGAGGTGAAGCCCGGATCGTAAGTGAATGCGCCTGTCTGCGCGTAGAGTTTTCCGATGTCGAGGACATCAGGACCAATCGTGCCCGATTTAACGGGCAATTCGACGGTCTTGCCGCCGAGGGAGACGTTGCCGGATTTCGCGCTCATCTGTATGCCTTTTTCTGCTCGGCCGAGTCCCTGAGGGGGCCTGCGGATCTTCTTTGTTGCGACGCGCAACAGCTACCCCATCCGGGGGAGCTGTTCAAGGCAGGAAAAAGGCAAG
>CANGRU010000044.1 GCA_947456315.1 Beijerinckiaceae bacterium
CCTCGACGCCTGACAGCATGGAGGCGGTGGTGCGGGCCCAATCGGTCGACACCTGAATCTGCTTTTGCAGGGAATACATATTGGGGAAGAGGCGGGCGGTCAGCAAAGCCTGCGGATCAATCTTGCGATCCGCACAATGGGCAGCGGCTTTGTCACACATGCCAGCAAGGCTACCGAGCATTTGCAGCATGAGCGGAATATGGGCCTGATAAAGTGACAATGACATGTGCAACCCTCCCGTTTTTCTTATGTGATCTCTCATCGATAAAGCATGGCCGAAGCGGCTTCAAGCCATCATGAAACTTCGATAAATTGGGCATAACTTGATTATAAGTCGGTGTATGTCCTGTGCTCAAATCTGTGAACAAGGCTGTGGACAGCCTGTGATCTCACTGCGTGTTCTTCGATCCATTCAAGGGGTTATCCGAATCCCAAGCATAACGGACGGTTTCAAATCGCATGGCCCGGCTGTCGATAAGCAGGATACGGCCTGTCAGTCCCTCACCAAAGCCGACCAATTCACGGATTGCTTCAAGCGCCATCATCGCCCCGACCATGCCTGTAAGGGCACCCAGCACGCCGGCTTCGGCGCAAGCTGGGACAGTGCCCGCCGGTGGCGCCTCAGGAAACAGGCAACGATAGGTCGGGTTCTTTTCGCCTGCCGCATTCAACTCGAATGGGCGCAGCGTGGTCAGAGATGCGTCAAAGGTGCCGACAGCTGCCGTGACCAGCGGTTTCTTTTCATAAAAGCAGGCATCGGAGACTGCGTAGCGGGTCTCAAAATTATCTGAGCCTTCGACCACCAGATCATAATCTCGAACCAAAGCCCGCCCATTGACGGCATCGATCCTGTGTCGGTGGCCAATGACCTGCACATGGGGGTTTAACCGGGCAATGGCGTGTTGGGCGCTCTCGACCTTGGGAACGCCAATATCCGGCGTGCCATGCAGCACCTGCCGCTGAAGGTTGGACAGGGCGACCTCATCATCATCGACAATGCCAAGCGTGCCGACCCCTGCCGCCGCCAGATATTGCAGGACTGGGGAACCCAGACCGCCAGCCCCGATCACCAGAACCCGCGCAGCCTTGAGTTTCTGCTGCCCGGGACCGCCAACGCCCTGCAAGACAATATGGCGCGCGTAGCGCTCGATTTCTTCTGCTGACAAGCTCATGACGCCAAACTAGGGAGGCGCGCCTATGAGGGCAAGCACGCAGGTCTTCTCTTTGGGTCCTTGGCCCTCTAGAAGATATGGACAAACCTTCGGACCATCCCTCGAACTGGCCATGCCCGTGCTGAGAAACGCCACCCTGCTCACTCTGGCCATATCGCTGGTCACAGGCCTCGTTTTTGGCCTCGCGCCCGAGCTCGATCTTGCCGCAGCGAACCTGTTTTGGCGACAGGGGGCGGGCTTCATCGGCCAGACCCCGACCGGAGAGATGCTGCGCAGCATTTTTTATGCTGCACCCCTCTTCCTTGCCGCCTGTGCCGTGTTTGGCTGGCTTTTGCGCCTCGTGGGCTTCAAACGCGTCTGGACCCCCTCGGGGCGAGCCACTCTCTATCTTTTGCTGTCCCTTACCCTCGGGCCCGGTCTTTTGGTCAATGTGGTCCTTAAAGAGCATTCGCATCGGCCCCGGCCCATCCAGACACAGGACCTGGGCGGGCAATGGGAGTTTCGTCCCTGGTATCGGTTTGACGGGCAATGTCAGCGCAATTGCTCCTTCGTCTCGGGTGAAGCGGCCTCTGCCTTCTGGACACTGGCACCGGCTTTATTGACGCCTGCGCCCATACGGGCCCTTTCCATCGCGGCGGCCCTGACCTTTGGGGTGGCCACAAGTGCGCTGCGCATGGCCTTTGGCGGCCATTATCTATCAGACACGCTGTGGGCGGGCCTGTTCACAATCCTGATCGTGCTGGGGCTTTACCGGCTTTTCTGGCCGCAAAAGACCAAGGAATCTGACTTGCGCGACACGGGCGCGGCTCTATAGTCCGCCGCGATCAAGCGGGGCCAAGCTTGGGCAAAGCCCGTGCACACGCCCGCCTCCTCATTCTGCGACAAGAGCCACCCATGTCCCGACCCATCAAAGACGTCAAACGCGTAGTCCTCGCCTATTCGGGCGGTCTCGACACGTCCATCATCCTGAAATGGCTGCAGACGACTTATAATTGTGAAGTCGTGACCTTCACGGCCGATCTGGGCCAGGGCGAAGAGCTGGAGCCCGCGCGCAAAAAAGCTGAAATGCTCGGCATCAAGCCGGAACATATTTTCATTGAAGATCTGCGCGAAGAATTCGTCCGCGACTACGTCTTCCCGATGTTTCGCGCCAATGCGCAATATGAAGGGGTCTATCTGCTCGGGACATCGATTGCCCGCCCGCTCATCGCCAAGAAGCAAATCGAAATCGCCCGCAAAGTTGGTGCGGACGCCGTCTCACACGGCGCCACCGGCAAGGGTAATGATCAGGTGCGTTTCGAGCTCGGCTATTATGCGCTGGAACCCGATATCAAAGTGATCGCGCCATGGCGTGAATGGGATTTCAAAAGCCGCGAAGCGCTGATTGCTTTTGCTGAAGAAAACCAGATCCCGATTTCAAAAGACAAACGGGGCGAGGCACCTTTCTCTGTTGATGCCAATCTGTTGCATTCCTCATCCGAAGGCAAAGTGCTGGAAGATCCGTGGGTCGAGCCGCCAGAATATGTCCATATGCGCACGATCGCGCCCGAAGATGCCCCCGATGTTGTGACTGAAATCACCGTCGATTTTGAAAAGGGTGATGCGGTCGCCATCAATGGCGAGAAAATGTCGCCGGCCACCCTGCTGACCAAGCTCAACGAGCTTGGCAAAGCCAATGGCATTGGCCGCCTCGATCTCGTCGAAAACCGCTATGTCGGCATGAAATCACGCGGCGTTTACGAGACCCCGGGCGGCACGATCCTTCTGTCCGCTCATCGCGGCATTGAATCCATCACGCTCGACCGTGGTGCAGCTCATCTGAAGGATGAGCTCATGCCCAAATATGCTGAGCTGATCTACAACGGCTTCTGGTTCTCGCCGGAGCGCGAAATGTTGCAGGCCTTGATCGACAAGAGCCAAGAGCGCGTTACAGGCACAGTCCGCCTGAAGCTCTACAAGGGCAATGTCCGCGTGGTGGGACGCCAGTCCCCCTATTCGCTCTATGATCAGGATCTTGTCACATTCGAGGAAGGCGCCGTCGCCTATGATCACCTCGATGCGGCAGGCTTCATCAAGCTCAATGCCCTGCGCCTGCGCACCTTGGGCAAGCGCAACAAGCGCGGCTGATCGCAATTTCAAAGGCCCCGCCACAAACGGGGCCTTTTTTCATCTCTGCTGGTCGCCTGTCCGGGTTCACAAATGCCCGGCTTTCGTGTATTCAGCGCGCAAACCGGCCTTCGGCCGTCTCGTTTCCACAAGATCGCGAGTTTTCCGCCCAGTTCAAAACCGGGCCTGCAAACTCGTTTATGCCGTCGCCGGATGTCCGGGGCGTCGATCCCAAACACTGGCAGGCCCATGAAACTGCGTAATATCGCCATCATCGCCCACGTTGACCACGGCAAAACAACGCTCGTCGACAAGCTCCTCCAACAGTCAGGTGCCTTCCGCGACAACCAGCGCGTTGCTGAACGCGTGATGGATTCCAACGATCTCGAAAAAGAACGCGGCATCACCATTCTTGCCAAGGCAACTTCGGTTGTCTGGAAAGACGTGCGCATCAACATCGTCGACACACCAGGCCACGCCGACTTTGGTGGCGAAGTGGAACGCATTCTCTCGATGGTCGATAGCGCCATCGTTCTCGTGGACGCTGCTGAAGGCCCGATGCCTCAGACAAAATTCGTGGTCGGCAAGGCGCTCAAGATTGGCTTGAAGCCGATCGTCTGCATCAACAAGGTGGACCGTCCGGACGCGCGCGTGACGGAAGTCGTCAACGAAGTGTTCGACCTGTTCGCTGCACTCGATGCAACCGATGAGCAGCTCGACTTCCCGATCATTTATGGCTCAGCCAAGCAGGGCTGGGTGGCCGACTCTCCCGATGGTCCGCAGGATCAAGGCATGGCCGCTTTGTTCGACATCGTGCTCAAGCATGTGGCCGAGCCAAAGATCGAAGAGGGATCGTTCCGTCTGCTCGGTACGCTTCTCGAAGCTAACCCCTATCTCGGCCGCATGGTCACAGGCCGCGTGTTTGCGGGTTCTGTGAAGCCTAACCAGCAGGTCAAGGTTCTGGATCGCGAAGGCAAAATCGTCGAGCAGGGTCGTATCTCAAAAATCCTGGCATTCCGTGGCATTGAGCGTCAGCCGATTGATGAAGCTGAAGCCGGCGACATTGTTGCCATCGCAGGTCTCGAAAAGTTCAACGTCGCCGACACGCTCTGCGCGATGGATGTCACCGTGCCTTTGCAGGCTCAGCCGATTGATCCGCCGACATTGTCGATGACCTTCATGGTCAATGACAGCCCGCTGGCCGGTACCGAAGGCGACAAGGTGACGAGCCGCATGATCCGCGCGCGTCTCTACAAGGAAGCCGAAGGCAATGTGGCGCTGCGCGTCGAAGATTCACCCGGTGGTGACAGCTTCATCGTATCGGGCCGCGGCGAATTGCAGCTTGGCATTCTGATCGAAACCATGCGCCGCGAAGGCTTCGAGCTCAGCATCTCGCGTCCGCGTGTTGTGTTCCAGCGCGAAGAAGACGGCACTGTTCTTGAGCCGATCGAAGAAGTCGTGATCGACGTTGATGAAGAACATTCCGGCGTGGTCGTTCAGAAAATGGCCGAGCGCAAAGCCGATCTTTTGGAAATGCGCCCATCCGGCGGCAATCGCCTGCGTCTGGTGTTCCATGCACCGACCCGTGGTCTGATTGGTTATCAGGGCGAATTGCTCACCGACACCAAGGGCACGGCGATCATGAACCGCCTGTTCCACGAATATGCGCCGCATAAGGGCGACATTCAGGGCCGCCGCAATGGCGTGCTGATTTCCAATGAACAGGGCGAGGCCGTCGCCTATGCCATGTGGAAGCTGGAAGATCGCGGCCCGATGATGATCGAGCCCGGCTGGAAAGTGTATCGCGGCATGATTGTTGGCGAGCACACCCGTGAGAATGATCTCGAGATCAACGTGCTCAAGGGCAAGCAGCTCACCAACATTCGTACGCAGAGCAAGGATGAAGCGGTGCGTCTGACGCCGCCGATCCGCATGACACTCGAAAAGGCACTGGCCTATATCGAAGACGACGAGCGCGTCGAAGTCACGCCGAAGTCGATCCGTCTGCGCAAAGGCTTCCTTGATCCCAACGAACGCAAGCGTGCCGAGCGTTCCAAAGATGGAACCATCTGATCCATTCAGATAAAAGAACAAAAAAAGGCCGCTCCAACGAGCGGCCTTTTCTTTTGCGCAAAAGGCAATGGATCAATCCATCAACATGCGCTTCAAAAGTTCGAGCTCTTCATTGAGCTGCCCGTCATTGTTCGACAGACCTTCGATTTTGCGCACGGCGTGAAGAACGGTTGTGTGATCACGACCACCAAAACGACGGCCAATTTCTGGCAACGAACGCAGAGTGAGAACCTTGGCCAAATACATGGCTATCTGGCGCGGGCGCACAACTGTTGCTGTGCGGCGTGACGACAGAATATCGGCACGACTGACATTGAAATGGGTCGCGACGAGTTTCTGGATGTCTTCAATCTTGACGCGCTTGGGTTCGCGGGTGCGCACAAGATCGCGGATGGCGGTTTCAGCCGTCTCAACTGTGAGCGGCGCGCCGGTCAGTGTGACATGTGCCAGCAGGCGGTTCACCGCACCATCCAGATCACGACCATTGGTCTGGATCGAACGGGCAACAAATGTGACCACCGGAGCCGGAACTTCAAAAGTCGGCTGTGAAATCCGTGCAGTGGCAATGCGTGTTTCAAGGATTTTCACACGCAAGGCTTCGTCGAGAGAACCCATTTCGACACACAAACCGCCTGCCAGACGCGAGCGCACGCGCTCGTCGAGGCTTTCAAGATCGGATGGCGGACGATCTGCGGCGATCACAACCTGACGACCCGCATCAATCAGCGCATTCAGCGTGTGACAGAATTCCTGCTGGATCGACTTACCCTGCAAGAACTGGACGTCATCAATGACCAAGACATCAATCGCCCGCAGCTTTTCCTTGAAGGCGATGGCCGTCTGCGCCTTCAGGGCGGAAACAAAGCCATACATGAACTTCTCAGCCGTCAGATAGATGACCCTGCGGCCAGCCTCCGTCGCATTATGGGCAACGGCCTGAATCAGATGGGTTTTTCCCAGACCCACAGAGGCATGGACATAGAGGGGGTTGTAGATCGGCAGCTCGGAAGCGGGAGCCTGGGCCACGCGCTGGGCGGCGGCATGGGCCAACTGGTTCGATTTCCCGACCAGGAAGGACGCGAAAGTCAGACGGCGATCCAGGGGGGAGCCGCCGAGAGCGTCACTTTCACCGTTTTTGGCATCCCGATGCGCTGTCTCAGCGTCTCGTCTGGCCGAAAGTGCGCTTGTCGGAGCGAAAAGGCTGGCGGTGTTTCGCTGTGCGGCCTCGTCAGCGCGCACGGTTGCAGGTTCGGCAGCTCGCTGGGCCACCACCCGGCCTGATGAGCGCACAGAGACAGCCAGCGAGGCAATGCCCGGCATTTCAGCCGACACGGTCGCCAGAATGCGATCCGTATAATGCGATTGGATCCAGCTCTTCAGAAATTTGGTCGGCACGGACAAGCGCGCGACATCATCATTCACTTCATCGAGTTCGAGACGTCCAAACCAAGAATTGAAAACATCTTCGCCCAATTCAGCGCGAAGGCGACGGCAGACACGTTGCCAAGCCTCGGAATAATCCATGGCAACGGAAGCGTCAGAATTTTCCGCAGCGCGCGAGGCATAAACGGAATCGAGACGTGGCTTAAGCATCGAATATCTTCTCAATCATGAAAGGCTGAGGTGACCCTCAGACGGGATTCAAAATGCGCAATGACGCAGGCTGACGTGCCCAAATGGGCGAATAAGGGCGATGCCCTTAGCTCAGCTCAATAAAACCCCGAGTGCCCAAAAGGGGCCGCTTCATGGTCACAACTTTCAACGCCACGGATTTCAAACGTACCCTTCAGATCGCAATTCAGCAGATCCATCTTGGCCGTAATTTCCGATGTGCGCGTAAAAGTCATGATGCCCCCTTCTGTGACGAGCGTCACAGTTTAATCATCCACTTTTTTTATAAGCGGTCGCTTATAAGGCCTTTTGGAACAGGCCTTGAACAGAGCTCACCAGCGACAGACCATCTTTTGGAGCTAGGCTTCTTTGACACACGGTCATTACGCATAACTTCTTATTTTCGATTGTCTTTTGAATGTCGCTCTCGGGTCGTTCTGTCTTAAGAAATACTTACACAGCGGTTCCAAGCTCCGCAACAATCTCATCTGGGCAACGTTTTTTTTGCGAGAAAAAAAAGCGCTCACGGAAAGTACGAATCTGGATTGACCTGCATAAAGCCCTGATTCTTGGGCACATGTAAGAAGTCATCTGTGACGCTTACGTGTCAGGATGACACAAGTCATGACGCTCTGCGGGGTGCTAAAAATGTTTGTCAAGCGGGTCGATTTTGAACGCTTGTCCTGCTTTGTCGCCAAGTCATTGAATCTGAATGGTTTCGAATGATCTACTGAAACCTGCAAAAAGAAATAGTCTAAAGTGTGTTGTGCTCGCAATGGGCGCGATTTCAGCCAGGCTAAATGCAAAAAAGCCCAGCAGGGCTGGGCTTTTTTTAAACTGTCCGCTTTGTTTTGAAGCAGATTATTTCGCGAGTGCCTTCACGCGCACTGTGAGGCGCGAGATTTTACGCGATGCATTGTTCTTATGAACGATGCCCTTCTGCGCAGCGCGCATCACCAACGGCTCGGCAGCTGCAAGAGCTGCCTGGGCAGCATTTGCATCGCCCGTCGCGATGGCTTCTTCAACCTTACGCACATAGGTGCGCATCTGGCTGCGACGTGCGCGGTTGACCGCGGTGCGACGCTCGATCTTGCGGACGGCCTTCTTGGCCGAGGAGGTATTCGCCATTGGTTTTCCTCGAAGGATCGGCCGCTCGAAAGGGGCCTACAAATTCAGTTTCCACACCTGTAGTGCGGAAGATTGGGGCTTATAGACGGGAAGCTCGTCCGGCGTCAATGCGAAGTGGGTGAGAATCTGGCACCTCGGGGCACGATTCATCGATGGAAGGTCGGGGGACGCTTGTCGATGAAGGCCTGCATGCCTTCTTTCTGGTCCGGGGTCGCGAAAGTCGCATAAAAAACCCGCCTTTCGAAGCGAATTCCCTCGCTCAGAGAGGTCTCATAGGCCCGATCGACGCATTCCTTGGCCATCATGACAGCCGGCAAGGACATTGAAGCGATGGTCTGGGCTGTCTTGAGGGCCTCGGCGATGAGATCTGCGGCAGGAACAATCCGCGACACGAGACCCGCTCTCTCGGCCTCCTGAGCATCCATCAGGCGCCCCGTCAGGCACATCTCCATGGCTTTGGACTTGCCGATCAGGCGGGTCAGGCGCTGGGTCCCCCCCGCACCGGGCAAAATGCCAAGCTTGATCTCCGGCTGGCCAAACTTGGCCGTATCAGCCGCCAGTATAAAGTCACACATCATGGCGAGCTCTGAACCGCCGCCCAACGCAAAACCGGCCACAGCTGCGATCACGGGTTTGCGCATCCGCGTGACCCGCTCCCATTCAGCGACGAAGTCGCCGAGGTAGCCATCCAGATAGGTGTTGCTCTGCATCTCTTTGACGTCGGCGCCAGCGGCAAAGGCCTTTTCCGATCCCGTCAGGACTATGCAACGGATGTCATCGGCTGTTTCAGCCTCATCCAGAGCCGCATTGAGATCTTTGATCAACTGAACAGACAGCGCATTCAGAGCTTCGGGGCGGTTCAGCCTGATGAGGCGCACCGGACCGTGCG
>CANGRU010000045.1 GCA_947456315.1 Beijerinckiaceae bacterium
CCCGAAGTTACGTTCTGCCAGCCAAGTTTTGTGAGTTGTTGAGAAATCGTCTGTGCGTAGGTGCGTGCTTCTAGTGATTGCTCAGAGGCAAGCACCCGAAAACGTTTCGGCGCGGCTGTTTCCATCGCATTGAAACGTGAAACGCTAGTGCTGATGGATTGGCAGCCCGCTAACAGAAAGCTTGCCATTACAATTGCTATCTTCTTCATCTAAATCCCCAGCCTGACTGCGTGACCACCTTAGGCGGGGCCTTGGCCTGCTCACAAGGGACATTCTTTACCCAACCCCCTCCATCCGTCGAATATCTGCCCAGCAAGGGGGCATGCTAGACCTTGGGTTCATTCTCCCGGATTCCCTGATCCTGAGGCCTCCCATGAAGCATGTCCTTGAAATTCTTGAGCAACGCCGTTCAGAGGCGGCCCTGGGGGGCGGGCAGGCGCGCATTGATGCCCAGCATAAAAGGGGCAAGCTGACCGCGCGCGAGCGCATCGAGCTCATGCTCGATCACGGCTCTTTCGAGGAATACGACACATTCGTGCAGCATCGCTGCACCGATTTCGGCATGGATCAGGGCGCCAAAATCCCGGGTGACGGTGTTGTCACCGGCTGGGGCACGGTCAATGGCCGCATGGTCTATGTCTTTGCCAAGGATTTTACCGTCTTCGGCGGCTCGCTGTCCGAGACGCATGCCGGAAAGATCACCAAGCTGCAGGATATGGCGCTGAAGAATGGCGCGCCGATCATCGGCCTGTTTGATGCGGGCGGTGCGCGCATTCAGGAAGGTGTCGCGGCTCTTGGCGGCTATGGCGAAGTGTTCCAGCGCAATGTGGTGGCCTCCGGCGTCATTCCGCAAATCTCGCTGATCATGGGCCCATGCGCGGGTGGTGACGTCTATTCGCCCGCCATGACCGACTTCATCTTCATGGTGAAGGATACGAGCTATATGTTCGTCACGGGTCCCGATGTGGTGAAGACCGTGACCAATGAAAATGTCACGGCTGAAGAGCTGGGTGGAGCTTCGGTCCACGCAACCAAGAGCTCGATTGCCGATCGTGCTTACGAGAATGATGTCGAGGCGCTGTTGCAACTGCGCCGCCTGATCGACTTCCTGCCATCCTCCAATCGCGATGATGTGCCCGAATGGCCCTCTTTCGATGATAGCGAGCGCATGGATCTGTCGCTCGACACATTGGTGCCGGATAATCCCAACAAGCCTTATGACATGAAAGAGCTGATCACGAAGGTCGTCGATGAAGGCGATTTCTTCGAGATTCAGGAGGCGCATGCCAAAAACATCATCACGGGCTTTGCCCGCATTGACGGGCGTTCGGTCGGCCTTGTCGCCAACCAGCCGATGGTGCTGGCGGGCGTGCTGGATTCGGACGCTTCACGCAAAGCTGCGCGCTTTGTGCGCTTTTGCGATGCGTTCAACATTCCGCTGATCACCTTCGTCGATGTGCCGGGCTTCTTGCCGGGCACGGCGCAGGAATATGGTGGCCTCATCAAGCATGGCGCGAAATTGCTCTATGCCTATGCGGAAGCTACCGTGCCGAAAATCACCATCATCACCCGCAAGGCGTTTGGTGGTGCTTATGTGGTGATGGCTTCGAAACATTTGCGCGGTGATGTCAATTACGCCTGGCCGTCCGCGCAGATTGCGGTCATGGGCGCCAAGGGCGCGGTGGAAATCATCTTCCGTCAGGATATTGGTGATGCGGAGAAGATTGCCGAGCGCACGAAGGAATATGAGGATCGTTTCCTGTCACCCTTCGTGGCGGCCGAGCGCGGCTATATTGATGAAGTCATCATGCCGCATGGCACACGCCGCCGCATCTCTCGCGCACTCGCAGCGCTGCGCCACAAAGTGCTCGAAAATCCCTGGAAGAAACACGACAATATTCCGCTGTGAGGCGTTTTCCTTCTCCCAGAGGGAGAAGGTGGCCGCGGATGCGGCCGGATGAGGGGTTTCCATCTTCCGGCCTGAGGGCGTAACCCCTCACCCCGCCCCTTTGGGGCGACCCTCTCCCACTGGGAGAGGGTTAAATCTTCGGTAGTTTCGCCAAAATCACTTCGCGCTTGTCTTGCAGGCTGTCTGGCAGTTTCACTGCTTCACCCAGACGCTCGACATTTTCATCCACCGTAAAGCCCGGTGCATCGGTGGCGATTTCAAACAGCACGCCTGAGGGCTCGCGGAAATAGACCGAGCGGAAATAGGTGCGGTCCAGAACGGGCGTGGTTTCAAGTCCGAGCTTGCGCAGCTCGGCCACCATCTCGGTTTGTTGCGCATCTGAGCTCGTGCGGAATGCCAAGTGATGCACGCTGCCGGTGCCACGTTTGGCCTGTGGTGCGCCATCTGCCCGCAAAAGATCAATCTGTGCGCCTTGCGCCTGTGTGCCGCTGTGAAAGCGCAAGCGCTCAACGCCGGGCAATTCCGCACGGGCCATTTCGCGCCAGCCGAACACATCCATCAACACGCGGGCCGTGGCCTCCATATCGCCGACCAGCAAAGTCGCCGCATGAAGTCCGGTGATGGCATGTTCGGGTGACACGTCTTCAAGATGTGGATGGCTGAGATCGAGCAGATCCTGTTCCACCAATTCCAGCGCCAGACCATCGGGATCATGAAAAGCGATGACGGGCGATTTCGCATCAACCCCTTGCGCGCAAGTCACCCCTTCATCCGCCAAGCGCTCGGCCCAATAGGGAGCGGACCCCGGCGGGATGGAAAAAGCAACAGCCACAGCTTCGCCAAAACCGGGCTTGGCGGCGCGTGTGTCTTCCCATGAGAAGAACGTGATCAACGTGCCGGGCAGTCCGGTCGTGTCGCCAAAATAGAGATGCCAGCTGGCGGCATCATCGAAATTGACGGTTTTCTTGACTAGGCGCAGGCCCAGCACACGCGTGTAAAAATCATGCGTGCGGCTGATATTGCCCGAGAGCGCGGTGACGTGGTGGAGGCCGATGGAGTGTGTCATGGAGGCAGACATGGCGCACGGCCGGTTTTTTGGCAAGCACCACAGCGTCATTGCGAGAAGCGAAGCGACGACGGCCTTTTTTAACCACGCCGATTCCGCTCCCCTTAACCCTGACTCGCGAGCACTCCGCCAGATTCACACAAGTGAAAGGAGCCAAGCTCAGTCTGATGTCATGTTGTGTGTAACTGAGTGAGGCTTTGCGTGTTGAGCCGATTTGAACTGGGAGAGGGGGAAACCCCGCGTGCCTCCATAGCCGCTTTGGCGGCCCGCCCCATCCTCACGCAAGAGGATGTGCTGCATCTGCGCCGCCGCGTGCTGCGCTTCGGTTTTGTCACCCGCGCAGAGGCGGAAGCCCTGTTCGAGATTGACGCCGCCCCCAGCCCCAAGCCCGAGAGCTGGACCGCGCTGTTTGTGGAAGCCCTGACCGACCATATTGTGTGGCAGTCGCGGCCCACCGGCGTGGTCAGCCCCGAGCAGGCGAGCTGGCTCTTGGCGCGGGTCGATCAGGCGCAGACCCTGACCCGTCTGGCACTTCTGGTGAATATTCTGGGCGAGGCCCAAACCGTCCCCAAGAGCTTTCTGGAGAGCGTCAAAGCCCGGGCGGCCAGCTGGCCCGGCCTCGACAAAATCCTGTCAGCGGCCTGACATCAGGGCAATCAACCGCCCTGATGGCGCTCGGGCTTCCCCCTTAGGCGAATGGACCCGATGGCGGCTCCCCCCTAAACATGGACCGGAATAGGATTTCCTGCCCGGCCGTCTCAGCGCCGGGACATGTCGGGGCGCAAATGTTCAAGAAAATTCTCATCGCCAACCGTGGCGAGATTGCCTGCCGTGTCATCAAGACCGCCAAGCGTATGGGCATCAAAACAGTCGCTGTCTATTCGGATGCTGACAAAGATGCGTTGCATGTCGAAATGGCCGATGAGGCCGTGCATATCGGCCCGCCTGCAGCCGCCGAATCCTATCTGGTCATCGACAAGATTATCGCCGCTTGCAAACAGACGGGCGCCGAAGCGGTGCATCCGGGCTATGGCTTTTTGTCCGAGCGTGAAGCTTTTGCGCATGCGCTGAAAGAAAACGGCATCATCTTCATCGGTCCCAATCCGCGTGCCATTGCCGCGATGGGCGACAAGATCGAATCCAAAAAATTCGCCAATGCGGCCAAAGTCTCGACCGTGCCGGGTTATCTCGGTGTGATCGAGAGCCCCGATCATGCGGTCAAGATTGCTGACGAGATCGGCTATCCGGTGATGATCAAAGCCTCGGCTGGTGGCGGCGGCAAAGGCATGCGCATTGCCTATAGCAAAGATGAAGTGGCCGAAGGTTTCACACGCGCCAAGTCTGAAGCGAAAAGCTCTTTTGGTGATGACCGTGTGTTTGTCGAAAAATTCATCGTCAATCCGCGCCACATCGAAATTCAGGTGCTCGGCGACAAGCATGGCAATGTGATTTATCTGGGCGAGCGCGAATGTTCCATCCAGCGCCGCAACCAGAAGGTGATCGAAGAAGCACCGTCACCGCTTCTCGATGAAGAGACGCGCCGCAAAATGGGCGAACAGGCTGTGGCGCTTGCCAAGGCTGTCGATTACGATTCCGCTGGCACAGTGGAATTTGTGGCCGGCCAAGACAAGAGCTTCTTCTTTCTGGAAATGAACACCCGCTTGCAGGTCGAGCATCCGGTCACCGAACTCATCACCGGCATCGATCTGGTGGAACAGATGATCCGCGTGGCGGCGGGTGAAAAACTCGGCATCCAGCAGAAAGATGTGAAGCTCAACGGCTGGGCCGTCGAGAGCCGTATTTATGCGGAAGATCCGACGCGCAATTTTCTCCCCTCGACGGGTCGTTTGGTGGCCTATCGCCCGCCAGCCGAAGGGCTCGAGAATGGCATCACCACGCGCAATGACACTGGCGTGTTCGAGGGTGGCGAGATCTCGATCTATTATGATCCGATGATCGCCAAACTGGTGACGCATGCCAATGATCGCCTGACCGCGATTGATGCCCAAGCGCGCGCTCTGGACGAGTTTTACATTGACGGCATTCGCCACAACATTCCCTTCCTGTCGTCGCTGATGCAGCATCCGCGCTGGAAGTCGGGCGCTTTGTCGACGGGCTTTATTGCGGAAGAATATCCGGAAGGTTTTTCGCCGCTGAAGGCTGAAGGCGAAGTGGCGCATGTGCTGGCCGCAGTTGCCGCCCATGTCGATCATGTGATGAACGAGCGCAAGCGGCTCATCACAGGACAATTGTCGACACAGCGTAGCGTCACATTCGAACGTGAGCGCTCGGTGCTGCTGGGCAAAGAGCGTTTCGACATCGAAATCGTGCCGGGCGACGACACAATCCTCGTGCGCTTTGGGGACACCAGCGCCCATGCCCATCATCTGGATTGCGACTGGACGCCGGGCACAAGTGTGTGGCGCGGCCTTGTCGATGATGAGCTCACAGCGGTGCAGGTGCGCCCCATTCTGAACGGCTTCCTGCTGTCGCATCGCGGCGTCTCGATTGAGGCGCGCGTCTTCACGCGCCGCGAGGCCGAGCTCTTCGCGCTGATGCCCGAGAAGAAGGTCGCCGACACGTCCAAGACTTTGCTGTGCCCGATGCCGGGCCTCGTCAAGCAATTGCTGGTCGTCGAGGGCCAAGAGGTGAAAGCAGGCGAAGCACTCTGCATGGTCGAAGCCATGAAAATGGAAAACGTGCTGCGCGCCGAAAAAGACGTGACCGTGAAAAAGATCAACGCCAAGGAAGGCGACAGCCTCGCCGTTGATGCGGTGATCATGGAGTTTGCGTAACATCCCAGTCCGTCATTGCGAGCCAAAGGCGAAGCAATCCAGAGGCAGCGCGTGAGGCCTTCTGGATTGCTTCGCTTCGCTCGCAATGACGGCTAAATATCCATATGCTCCGGCGCCAAGCCTTTTTTGTGCCGCTCGGCCACACGCGTATAAATCTCTTTGAAATGCGCGACCATGCGTCCCGCATCATACAGCTTTGACTGTGGCAAGAGCTGCGCGAGTTTGCTTTTCAATTCTTTGATCTGTGTTGGCGAGCGCCCGACGCGAGTGGCAAACTCCACATAGGCTTTTGTGTCTGGCACAATCGTGTCGCGCATGCCGACCGCTTCCAAAAGACTGGCACTGAGGCGCGATTGGGCTGTGTCGCCGGGGCAGGTGAGAACCGGAAGTCCGGCCCAGAGAGCGTCGGTCGTCGTCGTCGCCGCGCTGAAGGAAAATGTATCCAGAAACAGATCGGCGCATCTGTGCCGGTCAATATGCTGCGCTTTGTCTGGCAGGCGGGCTGCAAAAATCAGGCGCTCGGGGGCGAGCCCTTTTTCGCTCAAGCGGGCGCGCAAAAGCTCACGTGATTTTTCACTCGGTCCATCCGACAGCCACAAGATGCTGTCAGGCACCGCTGTCAGAATATCGAGCCAGCATTGAAAAGCGGCCTCATCAATTTTCAGCCAATTGCCAAAGGCGCAAAACACTGTGCCTTTTTCCGGCAATCCATGCGCCGCGCGGGTCGGTAGCGTCTCGGGGAGTGGCACGCGGTCGCCACATTGAAAGGCATCGGGCAAGCGGATCAAGGGGCCCTTGCCATTGTTGCGCTCGCTATCTTGCACCAGCACGCGATCGACAATCGTGTAATCGATGAAGGGCGCCGGCATGCCGGCCAGATGTTGCAGCCAGTGAATTTGCACGGGCGCGGGGCGCATGGCGAAAGCCTCCGGCAGGCCACCACCCAGATAGCCGTCGAGATCAATCAGAATGGTGATGTCATCTGCGCGTATCTGTTGTGCCAGCTGAAGCGCGGTGAAGCCGCGGCAATCGCGATAATGGGGCGTGGTGGCGCGGATGCGTCCGGCATAGTCGCTCGGATCCTGATTGTTGAGATGCAGCGCATAGAGATAAAGCTCGGCGTCCGTTTGCGCGTGACCTTCAAAGAAGGGCGACAGCAAATGGCCAATCGGATGTTCGCTGAAATTGTAGGATACATAGCCCACCCGCAATTTTCCTTTTGGCGGGATTTTGGGCGCGGGCAAACGCGGTGTTCGCTGATTCAGCGCGTCGCCAATGCCTTGAAAAACGCGCATCAGCATTTTGTCAGGCACCCCGTAATAGGGCAACAGAAACGACAGGCGGCGTAGCGCATTGGTGTCATTGCTGACCCAGCGCGCCGGATTTTCCACTGGCAAGCTTTCATCCAGCACGCTCATCAAAAAATCCCGCGCTTGGGCGCGATGGTCGAGCCGTGCAATGCGCCCGGAGATCGACAGATAAGAGGCTATGCGCATGTCGATTGTTTTGGGCGGCATGGCTTTCAGGGTTGCGGCCGTCAGCTCCAATGCTTCATCCAGCCGCCCGAGACATTGATAGGTGACGGAGAGTTGCTCGAGCGCGCCAATGCTTTGTCCATTGTGCTGGATATATTGTTCGGTGAGGCTGGCGGCCTCCTGATAGCGCGCATCCTGAATCAGAAAATTGGTCAGATCGCGCAGCACATCAAAATTTTTGGGCGCGCGTTCCAAAGCAAAGCGCAGGATCTGTTCAGCCTCCCCGCGGCGTGGCGTTTGGGTGAGCAGATCGCTCAGGCTGAGAATCGAGGGCAGGGCGCCTGTGGGATTGCGCCGCCAGGCTTCGCGTAGCATGGCCTCGGCCTCGCCGAAGCGGCCTTCGCGTTTGAGCGAAACGCCCAGATCGTGAAAGAGATTGGGGTCATCGGTGCTGAGCTTCAGCGCCGTCCGCAATGCCTCGGAACATTTTGTGAAATGCCCGAGCTGGAAATAGAGCGTGGCGAGATAGCGCCAGATGTCGATACGCGTCCCATCGATCTGGGCGGCGGCAGCGGCGTTTTCACTGGCTTTCTGGAGGTCATTGCGCGATGCGGCGTCACGGGCCTTTTGCAAAAGGCTTTCTGCGGCTTTGGACATGAAATGATTTCGATTCAAATGATTAAAAACAATAAGCCAGCCTAGCATTGCCAATCGCGCCTTGGAAGAAGGGGGCGGGCTGGGTTACAGTGTTTTTATGCCGCTCTATTTTGCATATGGGTCCAATATGGACGTCGAGGCCATGGCGCAGCGCTGTCCGCGCTCAAAGCCGCTCGGGCCCGCCCGTCTTGCGCGCCACCGTTTCTTCATCATGGAGAGCGGCTGGGCCTCGGTTCTGGCTGACCCGCGCCGCGATGTGCATGGCGTGCTGTGGGATCTGGCCTTGTCGGACGTGCGCACACTCGACGCCTATGAAGAGATCCGCACCGGCCTTTATAAAAAGATCATGCAGCCGGTTTTGCGCGGCGGTGGGGCCTCGGCCCGCGCCTTGGTCTATATCGGCGGCTCGGCGCGCGCGGGCGCAGCCCAGCCTGGCTATATGGAACAAGTCATCGCCGCCGCGCGCACCTGGTCTTTGCCCGAGACTTACGTGCGCGATTTGCAGGCTTTTGTGCCAACGGGCTTGCGAGCTTCAGAGCCACAAACATGGGTTGCACCCGATGGCTCGGCACAATCGGTGAAGGTGCGTCCGCGTTTTGCCTCCCCCCTTGATAAGGGGCGCGCATGATCGACATGCTGGTCATTCACGTGCGCGTCGAGGGCAAGGTGCAGGGCGTGGGCTTTCGCAACTGGACCGCGCGACAAGCACGCATGCATGGCCTGTCGGGCTATGTGCGCAATCGCCATGATGGTTCGGTGGAGGCGGTGTTTTCCGGCGATGCGGATGCGGTGTCGTCTCTGGCCGAAGCCTGCGGGCGTGGCCCGATGGGCGCGCGCGTCGAACGTGTCGATGTGCGCCCGGGCTGCGAAGACGATCTGGCTTTTGTCGCCGCGAGTTTTCCGATTTTGCCGACGGCCTAAACGGTCTTTCCGAAAATCTCTTCAAAGGCGGCGCGCAGAGCCATGTCGACTTCCGGCATGGTGAGCGGCAAACCCAGATCAACCAGACTCGTCACGCCATATTTCTGCACGGAAATGCCACAG
>CANGRU010000046.1 GCA_947456315.1 Beijerinckiaceae bacterium
AGGCCAGATTGTAGAGATGGCCGACATCATAACATTCGTGCTCGAATTTGGTGCCGTGACCCTCACCAAGCAATTTGTAGATGCGCTCAATATCGCCGAATGTATTGCGGAAGATAAAATCCTTGGTGCCGCGCAGATAAGGCTCTTCCCAAGGGTGTTTCCAATTTTTGTAACGGTCGGCCAGCGGATGAATGGCAAAATTCATCGACCCCATATTCAGCGAACACATTTCCGGTGAAGCCTGCAGTGGCGCCGCCAAGCGCTCATCAACAGTCATGTTGATGCCGCCGCCCGTGGTGATGTTGAGTACAGCATCTGTCGCCTGTTTGATGCGCGGCAGAAATTGCATGAATACTTTTGGATCAGGCGTCGGCTTGCCATCCTGAGGATCGCGCGCATGCAGATGCAGGATCGACGCACCGGCTTCTGCTGCGGCAATAGCCTGTTCAGCGATCTGGTTGGGCGTAATCGGCAAGCCCTCTGACATGGTTGGCGTATGAATGCCGCCGGTCACCGCGCATGTGATGATGACTTTTTTTGACGGATCAGTTTTTTTTGGGGCGTCAGACATTTCAGGCTCCCTCGCCGCGGTCGGCGGCATTTGCTTTTTTCAAATGAGTAAAGACGCGCTTGCGCAACGCCTGCGCCTCTTCCGGTGTCCAAACCATAAAGCCTTCACCGGATTTGACGCCCAGCTTGCCCTCCGCCATCAATTTGTCGAGATAGGGGTTCGGACCTGTGTTGCGATCAAGAGCTGGAATAATCGTCTTGTGAATATCAAGCGTCAGCTCGGTGCCGATCAGATCGGAATTTTCCAGCGGCCCCAGCACAGCCAAGCGGCGACCAAAACTTGCCTTGATGACAGTGTCCACTGTGCGGGCATCACAAATGCCTTCAGCCACCAGCGCAATGGCTTCGCGCCACAGCGCATGCTGCAAGCGATTCACGACAAAGCCCGCGACATCTTTCATAACGCGCACAGGTGTTTTGCCCGCCGCGGCCAATAAAGCCATCATGCTTTCAATATGTCGGACATCCGTATCGGGTGTGCCGACCACTTCAACCAGCGGCACAAGAAAGGGCGGGTTCCACCAATGTGTTCCCAGCATGCGCGCGCGTGTCGCGAGATCACCGACGATCGAGCCAATCGGCATGACAGACGTATTGGAGGCGATCACGGCATCTTTGGGCGCAAGCGCCTCAAGCTTGCTGAAAATCTCGCGCTTCAACTCCACTTTTTCGGGTGCACATTCGAAGATGAATTGTGCACCCGCGACGGCCTGCGCCATGTCGGCATGACCTGACACAAGCGGTAGGCAGTCGGTTGGTTCATCAAGCTCACGCAGATTGCTTTCAATCCGCGCATGCAATGTGTCGAGCGAGCCCTGAAAAGCATCATAGACACGGACTGTATGGCCGGCCCGCGCAAAGACTTGCGCAATGCCGTGACCCATCAGGCCCGCGCCAATGATCGAAATATTCGCACGCTCGCTCATGCTTGTTCCTCAGCCTGCCGTGTAGCCGCCATCGGCGTAGATAATGTGCCCGGTGTAGAAATCGGACGCACGCGAGGCCAGGAAAAGAAGCGGACCTGCAAGGTCTTCGGGTTCACCCAGACGTCCCTTGGGCACGCGCGCCAAAAAGCCTGCGCGTGTCGCTGTGGCTTTCTCGTCATCAGCAAACATCCAGGCTGTCAAAGGCGAACGGAACACGGTCGGTGCAATCGCATTGACCGTGATGCCCATGGGCCCGAGCTCGCAGCCCAACGCCTTGGTGATGCCGTCAACCGCAGACTTGGAAGCGCAGTAAGCGGTGTAGCCTGCCGGATGACCAAGCAGTCCACGCGCGGACGACATGAGAATGATCTTGCCGCCGCCCTGCACCAGCATTTGCTTGGTCGCGGCTTTCGCCATCAACCAGCTCTGCGTGACATTGGCATCCATGACGTCGAGAAATCGCTCGGGCGCCATCTGGTCGATCTTCGAGACGTCATTCTTGCCCGATGCCACAACAAGAATATCCACACGGCCAAAACGCTTTACGCCGGCCGCGATGATGTCATCGCAAATGGCTTCCGTGGAAGGACGCACATTCAGCGCCTCCACTTCTGCGCCCAAAGCCTTGCAATCAGCCGAAATCTGATCGAGTTCGGCCTTTTTGCCAGCGGTGAGCACGAGTTTGCAGCCGGCACCCGCAAAGACTTGCGCGGCGAGTGCACCAAAAGCGCCGGAGGCGCCCGTGATGACAGCGACCTTGCCCTTCACATCGAAAAGCGAAGCAGGATTTTTGAGGAAATCAGCGCTCATGGCTTCACCCCCGGTGGATAGGGAATCACGACCATCATGGTGCAGGTGTGATTGGTGCGATTTTCAATCACACGCACTTCACCCGGCGCGATGGTGCAGGAATCAAACTTTTTCAACACCGTCTCTTTGCCGTCGATAATGACCGTCATCTCGCCTTCAATGACGACATAGACTTTTTCGAAGGGCGTTGAATCCGGACCGGCGCCACCGCCGGGCAGGAATTGCGAAAGGCCGACCCATTGATTGGTCGGGCCACCGGGCTCGAAACCCTGCAGGCGAAGCCCGACAACGCCCCTGTGATTAGGGGCGTCATAGGGCTGCGCATCTTGAAAGCGCTTAAGATGCATCAGAAAGCCTCGCCACGTTCAATGCGGTAATCACCGCGCTTGTCGATCATGGCGACGAGACGGATGATGCAACCATCGCCCTTATCCCAATTCCATGGGAAGAAAGCGAAAGTGACGCGCTTGCCGGTGACAGCATCAAGATCGCCGCCGACATTTTCAATGCCGAGAATACCGTTGGTGAAGAGCTTGCGATGCACGGGCTCCCACTCAGGGAAATCGTCTTTCCAGTCGCGACCACCCGACCATTCGAAATATTCTTTTTCAAGATGCGGCAACAAAGGTCCATTACGCTGCGGACCGATGGCGGTGGCGAGCGGATGATCATTGGCCTGCGTATCGTGGCCAACAACTTTCACTTTCTTCTCGACGAACCAATCGCCAGCGGACGGCACAAATCCCGGCGCCTTGGCAAAATAATCTTCGTTGTCGCCGTAAATCTTGTGCCAGCCGGTGTTGACGATCACCACATCGCCGGGGCGCACAACCTTGCCAGCAGCCTTTTCGAGATCATCATAAGTGATCGATTCCCACTGCTTTTTGGGAATCGACACGACAATGCCCGAGCCGAAGAAGTGCGGCAGCGGCACTTCATCAATGAAAGGCGTGCCGGGCACGACATGGGCAGGTGCATCAATATGCGTCGTGCAATGCATGGACGTTGTGATGCGTTGCGACAGCACGCCGGACTTGGCCATGTAATGAATGCGCTCGATCTTCACATCCTGGAAATAGGGCCAGTTGGGCGCCTGAAAACCAAAACGATGCGAGAGATTGTAGAATTCGAGTCCCATGGCATTATCGAGGTTGCCCTCGAACTGAATGCCGCGAATGGTCACGGGCATGGTCGTCCTCCGTTTGCGCTTCATCCCGGCGGCGGAATTGCCGCCAAACTTTGTCTGGCGGTATTCTTGCCGCCAAAATTCTTGTGGTCCATGATACGATACGTATGTACCATATCGCGGTCAATCGGCTCTCGCGTGGTTTTTTAAAAGCGATAGCAGCCGGGTCGAAGGAGAAGTCATGCAGGACGTCAAAGATCCTGAGGAGAAGAGCGGCGCGCAAGCCGGCATCCAAGTGATTGCGCGTGCTGCCAGTATTTTACGGACATTGGAAAACCATCCCGATGGGTTGAGCCTTGGTCAGATTGCAAAGTCTGTCGATCTGGCACGCTCGACCGTGCAGCGGATTGTGGCCGCGCTGGCAGCAGAAGATTTCGTTATTGCCTCGGGCCCGGGCGATGTGCGCATTGGCCCCGGCCTTGTGCGCATTGCAGCATCGGTTGGCTCCAACACGGCCGATTTGATCCGCCCGCATCTGCGCGCCTTGGGCGATGAAGTGGGCGAAACTGTTGATTTGGCAGTGCTCTCGGGCGGGTCGACGGTCTTTGTTGATCAGGTGCCGGGTCGTCACCGGCTGGTTGCCATATCGGCAGTGGGCGAGCGCTTTCCGCTTCATTGCACGGCCAATGGCAAGGCCATTTTATCCTGCTTCTCGCCCGAAGACGCCGAAGAGCTGATCGACAAAAGCCTTGCTGAATATCCTGATTTTCCAATCAAAAGCCGCGCAAAGCTGCAGGCGGAACTGGACGAGATCCGCAAGACCAATCTGGCCTTTGACCTGGAAGAACATGGTGAGGGCATTTCTGCGATAGGCATCGCGCTGCTCGATCCGATGGGACGCCCCGTGGCGGTCTCCATCCCCGTTCCATCCCAACGTTTTGCCGAGCAAAAGGACGACCTGTCTCGCCAACTCAAAGCCTTCCGCAGGCGCATTCGCACAGCGCTCACTGCCTAGGCCAAGCTCGACCAATGGAGGGGGGCGTGACAGACCATCCCTCCTTGACGGGGTATCGCCATGCGATACTCTGGTTCCATGATACGGTACAGGCTGCACCAAAAGAGTGCGGCGGCCGTTCAGTAGAGGAAAGCCAGGAGGAAACTCATGACCATATCCCGTCGCACCTTTGCCGGAAGCCTTGCATCTGCTGCCCTGATCGCATCTTGCACCTTTGCATCAGCGCAAACTTTCGAACTGAAAGTTTCGCATTACCTGCCGCCGAACCACACGTTCCAGAAAGAACTCGTGCGTTGGGGTGATGAGCTGTCTGAAAAGTCGGGCGGCCGCCTGAAGCTCAATATTTTCCCTGCTTCACAGCTCGGCCCCGTCAATCGCCAGTTTGATCTCGCACGCTCGGGCGTGGCGGATATTGCGGTTGGCCTGCATGGCGCAACGCCGGGCCGCTATCCCACAACAGAACTCGTCAGCCTTCCCTATGTGCATCCCAAAGCTGGCGACAATAGCGCGGTCACCTCGAAGCGCCTGACGGAACTCGCACCAGAGTTTCTGGCTGCGGAACATAACGGCCTGAAGATTCTCTGGATGGCTGTGACCAATCCGCTGATGTTCCACACGGCGAACAAGAAGATCACCACTGCCGCCGACTTCAAGGGCCTGCGCATCCGCTATGCAGGTGAACAATTCGCGCAGATCATTCCAGCGCTGGGCGCGGTGCCACTGCCTGTGCCGCCTGCTGAAACACAAGACGGTCTGGCCAAAGGCATCATTGATGGCGCGACCTTCCCTTATGAAGCCACGCAAAGCTTTGATCTGGGCACTGTTGTGAAATATTCGCTGGAACCGGGCGTTTCGACAGCCACTTTCGCGGTCGTCATGAACCCTGCGAAATATGCATCCCTGCCTGATGATCTGAAGAAGCTGATCGACACCACGACCGGCCCTGTGCGCGCTGAAGCCTTTGGCAAGGCATTTGACGACAACGAAAAGCATGGCCGTCAATATATGGTCGACAAGAAAGTCGAGATCACCAAGCTCTCGGATTCAGAACTCGCCAACATCCAGAAAACCCTTGCGCCGATTGTCGACAAGGCAACCAGCGCACTGGAAAAGGATGGCAAGCCGGGCAAGAAATTCCTCGACGCCTATCAGAAATAATCCAAATCTGATGAAGGCCGGCGCCCATGTGGTGCCGGCCTTTTCTCTTGTCAGGACCAAGCCATGTTGCGTTTTGCCGAAAGTATGAAGAACGCGCAATTGCGCCTCGCCATGCTCGCACTTTTCGTCATGATGATGATCATCGTCTGCGATGTGACCATGCGCTATGTCTTCTCGAGCCCCATTCATGGCGCTTATGACGTGGTTGAAGTCAGCCTGCTGATCTTCGTCTACCACGGCCTCTCGGCCTGCTTTCTGGCCAGACAGAACATCGTCATCGATCTGATCGACAATATCGTCTCTGCACGCGTCACCCATCTACTGGTGCGCCTGTCTGACCTCATCACCATCGGCATGCTGGCCTTGATGATCTGGGCCATGTTCGACCCGGCCTCGCAGGCTTTCGAATATGGTGACAAGAAACTCGAACTCGGTTTGAAGCTCTGGATTCTCTGGGGCATCGCCATTGCAGGCCTTGCCGGCACACTCTTTTGCGCGCTGGGCGCTCTCGCCAAGCCTGTTGTCACATCGCATGGCGGAGAACGGATGTGAGCAATCAATGGATCGGTGCCTGTGGCGTCATCGCCCTTTTCGTTCTGCTCTTTTTGCGCGTGCCCGTCTGGGCGGCGCTCATGCTCGTGGGTGTGGTCGGCAATACGATTGTCGGCGGATGGAGTTCGTCTTTTGCCATTCTGGGCACAACGGCTTTTGATACATCCTCGGCCTATACGCTGTCCGTCATCCCGCTCTTCATTCTGATGGGTGACGTGGCATCCTCCACGCGCCTGTCGGCTGATCTGTTCAATGCGGCCCGCGTGCTTCTGTCTGGCATTCGTGGCGGCCTGTCAGTGGCGGCCATTGGTGCTGCTGCCTGCTTTGGCGCGGTCTGCGGATCATCTGTTGCCACAGCCGCCACCATGACCAAGATCGCACTGCCTGAAATGCGCAAAGCCGGTTATGATGACGGGCTAGCCACCGGCTCGATCGCCGCAGGCGGCAGTCTGGGCATTCTGATTCCGCCCTCGATCATTCTCGTGATCTATGCGGCGATTGCCGAGCAAAGCGTGCCGAAGCTTTTTGCAGCCGCACTCATCCCCGGCCTTGTGCTGACCGCCATCTACATCATTGTAGCGCTCGTCATTGCGCATCTGCGCCCTGAATATGCACCCACCGTTTCCAATGTGACATGGAAAGAACGGCTGGATGCTCTGCGCCAGCCCTGGCAATTCCTGCTGCTGTTCATCGTCACGATTGGCGGCATTTATGCAGGCATCTTCTCCCCGACAGAAGCCGCCGCGATTGGCGCTTTCGGCGCAATCCTGCTCGGCCTTGTCGGACGCCGCCTCACCATCCGCGAGATGATCAAAGCCATTGAAGGCACGGTCATCACCAGCGCCTTGCTATTTGTGATCATCATCGGCGCGACTTTGTTTGCCTATTTCATTGTGCAGACACAATTGCCGCTGCTGCTATCGAGCTTCGCGCAATCCATGCAGCTCAATGCGATCACTGTGATGATCATCATCGTCATCGCCTATGTGATCATCGGCTGCTTTCTGGAAGGCATCGGCATGGTGCTGATCACCGTGCCCGTCTTCCTGCCGCTTGTGGTGAAATATGGCTACGATCCTGTGTGGTTTTCCATCATTGTCGTGATTGTTGTGGAACTGGGCTTGATCCACCCGCCTGTTGGCATGAATCTCTTCGTCATCCAAGCGCAAGCGCCCGACGTGAAACTGACCGCCATTTACCGCGGGATCGTCCCATTTCTCATCGCCCCCTTCTTGCTGATTGCGCTGCTGCTGATCTTCCCAGAGCTTGCGCTTTGGTTGCCCAGAAAGCTTTATGGATAAAATGACCATCCAAATCGCCATCATCGAAGAACCCGACGAACATCTGGCCGGCCGCCTACAAGCGGAAGTGCCGGGGATTATTGTGCATGCCGGAAAGACAGAGGCAGACATCCTGCCCCATTGCGCCGGCGCTGACGTGCTGATGGGTCTCGCGCAATCAATCACGCCGGCCATGGTGAAGGCAGCGACCGGCCTCAAATGGATTCAGGCGCTGACCACCGGTGTCGATCCGCTCAAAGCCATGAAAGAACTCGACCCCAAAATCCCGATCACCTCGGGGCGCGGCATTCACGGGCCGCAAATGAGCGAGCTCGCCTTTCTCTACATGCTCAATTTTGCGCGCGACATCCGCACCGTCTTGCAGGATCAGGACACCTGCAATTTCGAGCGCCGCCCGCAGCGCCTCTTGTGGAACAAGACCGTCGTCATTGTCGGCGTAGGTGTGATTTCGGAAGATCTGGCGCGCTGCTGCAAAGCCTTTGGCATGAATGTCATCGGAATCACGTCGCGTACATCTGTCCCGAATTTCGACCGCCTGATGCCACGGGAAAAGCTCAAGGAAGCCGCCAGCCTTGCAGATTTCCTGATCGCCGTCCTGCCACTGACGCCGGAAACGAAAGGGATCATCGATGGCGCAGTCCTCGACGCGATGCCTCGTCACGGCGTGTTCATCAACATTGCGCGCGGGCCTGTTGTGAATGAAGCTGAACTGATCGATCGCCTGCAACGCAAAGTCATTGCAGGGGCAGGCCTCGACACGTTTGTGGAAGAACCCCTGCCCGCTTCAAGTCCGCTCTGGAAAATGGACAATGTCATCATCACGCCCCATATCGGTGGCAAGAGCGAAAGCTATGTTGACCAGATCATGCCGCTGATTGCGCATAATGTGCGCGCCTTTCAGGACGGTCGGCTACAGAATTTCAAAAATCGCGTCGAGCGATAAACAAATCAAAAGAGGAACACCTCATGCCCATCAAGAAAATTGCGCTGGAAGAACATTTCATGGCGCCCGACTTCATCGATTATTGGGCGACCACCTTCGGCAATATCTCGCCTGAACTCTCCGACAAGGCGCTGGGCGCACTTTCCGACTTTGGCGCGCGTCGTCTGGATGACATGGACAAGAATGGCATCGAGATTGCCATTCTGGGGCTTGCTGGCCCCGGCGTGCAGGCTGAAAAAGATACCAAACTTGCTGTGAAGCGGGCCCGCGAAGTGAATGACTTCCTTGCAGCAGAAGTTGCCAAAAACACCAAACGCTATGGCGGCCTCGCCCATGTCGCCGTGCAGGATGCCAAAGCTGCGGCGGACGAACTCGAGCGCTGCATCACGCAACTCGGTTTCTCAGGTGTCATGATCAATGGCGCAACCAATGGCATGTATCTGGATGATCCGAGCATCGAGGTCTTCTGGGAGCGTGCAGCCGCGTTGAAA
>CANGRU010000047.1 GCA_947456315.1 Beijerinckiaceae bacterium
GGCGCACGCACCATCGAAACCATGGCGCGCTCCTGGCAGCGCCCCGCACCACAAAATGCGCCATGGGATTGGCGCGGATCGCCCGCTGCACCTGCGCAAGGTTTTAACGATCAGCAACAGGCGTCTTTCGTATCCGATGTCGCGCTGCCACAGGCTGATATGCGTTCGCATGAAGCCGCTCTGCCTAGCGAAGCGCTGGATTCGCCGCTGGGGGCTGCGCGTGCGCAAGTGCACGACACCTACATCATCGCGCAGACGCGTGATGGCGTGGTGATTGTCGATCAGCACGCGGCGCACGAGCGCCTTGTTTATGAGCGACTCAAAAAGCAACGCGAGCAAAACGGCATTGCGCGCCAGATGTTGCTGATCCCTGCCATTGTCGAGATGGACGAGGGTGATGTGGACCGGCTGCTGGCGCACGCCGGGGAGCTTGAAAAATCAGGCCTCGCTGTTGAGAGTTTTGGCCCCGGTGCAGTCGCGGTGCGTGAAATGCCCTCCATTCTGGCGAAAGCTGATCCGCAACGTCTCGTGCGCGATGTGGCGGATACTCTGGCCGAGCATGGCTCTGCCACATCGCTGGCCAAGGGTCTGGACCATGTGCTGGCGACCATGGCCTGCCACCATTCGGTGCGCGCAGGGCGGCGCCTGTCAGGCGAAGAAATGAATGCGCTCTTGCGCGAGATGGAAGCGACACCGGGCTCGGGCCAGTGCAACCATGGTCGCCCGACTTATGTCGAGCTGAAGCTGGCAGATGTCGAGAAGCTGTTCGGGCGGCGCTGACCTTCCCCTCTCCCGTTTCACGGGAGAGGGTGGCCCGCGTAGCGGGTCGGGTGAGGGTGGGTGCTGCTGAACCGCCCTCATCCGTCATGCTTCGCATGCCACCTTCTCCCGCCAGCGGGAGAAGGGTTTACGCGCCAAACCGCGCAAACAGAACTTGCGTATCACCCGTCTCGCGCCGGTCAAGCGCTGTGAAGCCCTCCGGCAATGTCACCTGCGCATCGGCTTCTTCTTCAATCACACACAGCGCGCCATCGGCGAGCCAGCCGCCATCGCGCAACGAGACGAGTGCGCGCGGTGCGAGATCTTTGCCATAAGGCGGGTCGAGAAACACCAGTGTGAATGTGTCTTGCGGCGGCATGGGGCCGAGCTTGGTCGCATCGCGGCGCATGATGCGGGTGATGCCGCCCAGTCCCAGTGTTTCGATATTGCCGCGCAACAGCGCGCGGCCCTCATTGGAATCATCGACAAACAGCGCCAGCTCGGCACCGCGCGACAAGGCTTCAATGCCGAGCGCACCCGTGCCGGCAAACAGATCGATCACGCGCGCGCCTTCGCACGCATCATCATAGCCATGGGCCAGAATATTGAAGACTGTTTCGCGCAAACGGTCGGAGGTCGGCCGCACGAGCGAGCTCGTGGGGCTTTTCAGGCTCCGGCCTTTGAATTTGCCGCCGACGATGCGCATGCGCAATCAGTCGCGGGGCTTGCGCGGCCCGCGCGGGCCATCGCCGCCTTTGAAGGGCGGTCTGCCGCCTGATGGCTTGCCTGCAAATTTGCCTGCAGGTTTACCACTCGAGCGGGATGAGCGTTCACCACGCTTGCCGGCATCGTCAGATTTACGCGGTCCGGGGCCGGAATCATTGCCCCATGGCTTGAACTCGCGCGGCTCTGAAATCGTCGCCTCGCGGCGGGGGCGCACGCCACGTTGGTCCATGGCACGCGGTGCGTCTTTGGCGTTGCGGCCAGTGCGCGGGCGCTCACCTAATGTGGCACTGCGCGGGGCATCGGGTCCGGGTGCGCCGGCAAAGCGGCGCGCATTGCGTGACTCGATGTTTTTCTTCGGACCGGTTGTGGCGACACGCTCGACAGACACGGTGCGGCCTTTGCGGTCGGCCGTTTCAGCGCGCTCGATGCGGCGGCGTTCTTTGGGGGCTTCTTCGCGCGCGGCGCGCAAGACCGAGACATGTTTGCGCGTGCGCGGTGCCGGACGATCTTTGCGCGGGCCGGGCTCTGCATCGGGTGCAACGACTTTTCCACGCGGCAAGCGCACGGGGCGGGCGTCTTCCGAAATCTCGCGGCCCGAGCGGTCGATTGCGGGTGATGAAAAATCACAACCGGCTTCTTGCGTCAGCACGGGGCCAAGCTGTTCCATCAGCACGCGCGTGCGCACTTCATCGACAGCGCCTTCTTCCAGATCACCGAGCTGGAAGGGGCCGTAGGAGAGGCGGATCAAGCGATTGACGGCCAGTCCCAGATGTTCGAGCACGCGTTTGATTTCGCGGTTCTTGCCTTCGCGCAGGCCCATCGAGAGCCAGACATTGGCGCCTTGCACGCGATCAAGCGTGGCTTCAATGCCGGCATATTCGATGCCTTCGATGACAATGCCTTTGCGCAATTCATCGAGCTTGGCTTGATCGGTCGAGCCATTGGCACGCACGCGGTAGCGGCGCAGCCAGCCGGTGGAGGGCAATTCCAGCACGCGTGCCAGACCACCATCATTGGTGAGCAGCAACAGGCCTTCGGTGTTGATGTCGAGGCGGCCAATCGACATGAGACGCGGCAGGCCTTCGGGCATCGCGTCGAAAATGGTCGGACGACCTTCGGGATCGCGATCCGTTGTCACATATCCACGCGGCTTGTGGAACATGAACAGACGCGTGCGCTCGCGCGCGGCAATCGGCTTGCCGTCAATCGTGATGCGATCTTCGGGCGTCACATTGACGGCAGGGCTTTCGAGTTTGACGCCATTGACGGCAACGCGGCCTTGCGAGATCCACAATTCGGCATCGCGACGCGAGCACAGGCCGACGCGCGCCATGACTTTGGCAATGCGGTCACCAGCGAAAGCCGATGGCACATCAGACTGTGGTGCGCGCAAAACGCGGCGCGGCTTTTGCGGTTTGTCGTAGCTGCGGGATGGTGGCTTGTCGAAGCTGCGTCCCTCGGGCTTGGCGTAGCTGCGTGACGCGGGCTTTTCAAAGCTGCGTTCTTCGGGCTTGCCATAGCCGCGTGGGGCAGGCTTGTCGAAGCTGCGTCCTTCAGGCTTGGCGTAGCTGCTGCGTCTCTCGGGCTTGCCGCCGGGCTTGCCAGCGGGTTTGCCATAGGATTTTCCAGCGGGTTTCCCGCCTTTTGATGCGCGATCCGGCTTGCGCGGACCGCGGCTTTTCTGATCTCTGTCATCGCTCATGCGCTCTGATAGCAGAGAGCACCTAGGAAAGTCGATTGGATGACGAGCCAAGACCCACTTTCGTTGGCCTTTGATATGGCCCGGGCCGCCGCCGCCCTTGGCGAGGTGCCCGTTGGGGCCGTTGTGGTGCGCGAGGGGGAGGTTTTGGGGGCCGCCGGCAACAGGACCCTGACCGACAAGGATCCCACCGCCCATGCCGAAGTGCTGGCCATCCGGCAGGCGGCGGCCAAAATCGGCTCCGAGCGGCTGATCGGCTGCGATCTCTATGTGACCCTGGAGCCGTGCGCCATGTGCGCGGGGGCGATTTCCTTTGCCCGCCTCCGGCGCCTCTATTTCGCGGCTCCCGACCCCAAGGGCGGGGCGGTGGAGTTCGGCCCGCGCTTTTTCAGCCAGCCGACCTGCCACCATGCGCCCGAGGTCTATGGCGGGATTCGCGAGAGTGAGGCGGCCGAGCTGCTGCGTGACTTTTTCAAAGAGCGGCGCTAGTCCGTGTGCAAGAGCGCCCGTCATTGCGAGGAGGGCCACAGGCCCGACCCGGCAATCCAGAGGCGACAAGCAGGGCTTCTGGATTGCTTCGCTTCGCTCGCAATGACGACGCTAATAGGAGTGATGATGCGACGTCTGTTATTGACCTGTTTGTCTGTTCTGTTGGCGAGCGCAGCACTTGCCGCCGAGCCGTTTCGCGTCGGCCTTATTCTGCCGTTGAGCGGACCTTTTGCGGGCTCCATCGGCCGTCAGGTCGAGAATGGCGCGCGGCTGTGGCTGCAAACGTATGGTGCCGAGGTGGCGGGCCAGCGCATCGAGCTGGTGGTGAAAGATGACGGCGGTAATGCCGATGTCACGCGCCGCATCGCGCAAGAGCTGGTCACCAATGAGCGCGTCGATGTGCTGGCAGGCTTCGGGCTGACGCCGCTGGCCTTTGCGGCCGCACCGGTTGCCGCACGCGCGCAAGTGCCGATGATTGTCATGGCGGCGGCAACATCCTCCATCACCGAACAAAATGGCTTTGTGCTGCGCACCTCTTTCACCATGGCGCAAAATACCATGCCGCTCGCGCAATGGGCGGCGCGCCAGGGCATGAAGAAAGTCGTCACGCTGGTGTCGGATTATGGCCCGGGACAGGATGCAGAAAAGGCCTTTGTGAAAGCCTTTTCTGAAAGTGGCGGGGTGGTGGCCGACAGTCTGCGCGCCCCACTGGCGAGCCCCGCTTTCGGGCCGTTTCTGCAGCGTGCGAAAGATTTGCAGCCTGATGCTTTGTTTCTCTTCGTGCCCAACGGGCAGGGCGCTGATCTGATGAAAGCGGTCGCCGAGCGCGGCTTCAAAGAGGCGGGCATCAAGGTCATTGCGACAGGTGATGTGGTCGATGACATATCGCTCAATGATATGGGCGATGTGGTGCTGGGCATGATCACCTCGCATCATTATTCCGCAGCCCATGCGAGTGCGGAGAATGAGGCCTATCGTTCAAGCTTCATGAAAGCCTTCGGCGTGCGCCCCAATCTGATGGCGATTGGTGGTTATGACGGCATGAAGCTGATTGCCGAAGCTTTGAAAGCCAGCGAGGGCAAAGCGCGCGGTGCGGCGCTTGTTGAGGCGATGAAAGGCAAGGCGTGGGTCAGCCCGCGTGGACCGATTGCGATTGATTCTGCCACACGCGACATTGTGCAGACTGTCTATATCCGCGAAGTGAAACGCGTGAATGGCGAATTGTGGAATGTCGAGTTTGATTCCGTTTCAGCTGTAAAAGACCCGGCGAAGAACTAAGCGCCGTCATTGCGAGCGAAGCGAAGCAATCCAGAAGCCCCACGCGAGGCCTCTGGATTGCTTCGTCGCTTTGCTCCTCGCAATGACGGCCTTTCAGGCCGTTACTTCAACGCCCGCCAGCCGATATCGCGGCGGCAGAAACCTTCCGGCCAGTCGATCACATTGAGCCCCGCATAAGCACGCTCGCGTGCGTCTCGCAGGCTGGTGCCCAGTCCTGTGATGTTCAGCACGCGACCACCATTGGCAACAAGCTTGTCGCCCTCGCGCTTTGTGCCGGCATGAAAGACGATTGTTTCGCTCATCGCTTCTGCTTTTTCGACACCGCGGATGGTGCTGCCCTTCTGCGGATTTTCGGGATAGCCTTTGGCTGCAAATACCACCGTCAATGCAGTGCTGTCAGACAGTTTCACAGGCTCTGCGCGCAGATGGCCTTGGGCGCATTGCATGAGCAGCGGCAGCAGGTCTTCCTGCAGGCGCGGCAGCATGACTTGCGTTTCCGGATCGCCGAAACGCGCGTTGAATTCGATCAGTTTCGGGCCGTCTTTGGTGAGCATCAGGCCTGCAAACAGCACACCTTTGTAAGGCGCGCCGCGCGCTTTCATGCCGATCAGGGTCGGCTCGATGATCTCGCGCATGACACGCGCGCTCATTTCAGCTGTCATAACGGGCGCGGGCGAATAAGCGCCCATGCCGCCAGTATTGGGGCCAGTGTCACCTTCGCCCACGCGCTTGTGGTCTTGCGCGGAGGCAAAGGCGAGTGCGCGTTCACCATCACATAGCGCGAAGAAAGAGGCTTCTTCGCCTTCCATGAATTCTTCGATGACGAGTTCGGCACCCGCCTCACCAAAAGCACCGCCGAAAATCATCTCGACCGCATCGCGCGCTTCCGTGTCGGACATGGCGACGATGACGCCTTTGCCGGCGGCAAGGCCATCGGCTTTGACCACGATGGGTGCGGGATGAGTATCGAGGTAGGCGAGTGCGGCGGCTTTGGTGGTGAAGCGGCCATAGGCGGCGGTGGGAATGTGAAAATCGCGCGCGAGATCTTTGGTGAAGCCTTTCGAGCCTTCGAGCTGGGCGGCGGCTTTGGTGGGGCCGAAAGCGGGAATGCCCGCGCGATCCAGATCATCGACAAGGCCCGCCACCAGCGGGGCTTCGGGGCCGACAACCACAAAGCCGATTTTCATGAGGCGGCAGAAATCCACAACGGCCGCATGGTTGGTCACGTCCAGCGTGACGCATTCGGCGAGCTTGGCGATGCCGGGATTGCCGGGCGCAGCGAAAAGCTTGGCCAGCTGCGGGCTCTTGGTCAGAGCCAAAGCCAGAGCATGTTCGCGGCCGCCGGAGCCGATGAGGAGGACGTTCATGGGGAAGCCTTTGGGGCGGTTCAAAAAGGGTCGCCCCCTCTTAAGGCTTGGGGGGCAAAGGCGCAATTCGGGCCCCGTCATTGCGAGCGCAGCGAAGCAATCCAGTGGCAGCACGTGCGGCCTCTGGATGGCTTCGCCTTTGGCTCGCAATGACGGACGCTCTGGGGCATAAATGGCCCATGGCCACAGATTCTGCTCCCGGCACCAATGACACCGAACTGACCGTCTCCGAGCTCTCGGGCGCGCTCAAGCGCACGATTGAGGACCGGTTCGGCCATGTGCGTCTGCGCGGCGAAGTGTCGGGCTATCGCGGGCCCCATTCCTCGGGCCATGTCTATTTTTCGCTGAAGGATGCCAATGCCCGCATTGATGCGGTGATGTGGAAGGGCCAATTCGCGCGCCTGCGCATCCGCCCCGAAGAGGGCATGGAAGTGATTGCCACAGGCAAGATCACCACTTTCCCCGGAAAATCCGCCTATCAGATTGTCATTGAAACGCTGGAGCCTGCGGGTGTGGGCGCGCTCATGGCGTTGCTCGAGGAGCGCAAGCGCAAGCTCAGCGCGGAGGGATTGTTTGATCCGGCGCGCAAGCAATTGCTGCCCTTCTTGCCGCAGGTCATCGGCGTGGTGACATCACCCACGGGTGCTGTCATTCGCGATATTTTGCATCGGTTGGCCGATCGCTTTCCCCGTCATGTGCTGGTCTGGCCTGTGCGCGTGCAAGGCGAGAGCAGTGCGGGCGAAGTGGCGCGTGCGATTGATGGGTTCAACGCCTTTGAGGTTGATGGGCCGATCCCGCGCCCCGATGTGATCATCGTTGCGCGTGGTGGCGGCTCGCTCGAAGATCTCTGGGGTTTCAATGAAGAAGCGGTCGTGCGCGCGGCAGCAGCCAGTGACATTCCGCTCATTGCCGCTGTCGGGCACGAGACCGACTGGACCCTGATTGATCTGGCAGCGGATGTGCGCGCACCAACACCCACGGCAGCCGCTGAAATGGCTGTGCCCGTGCAGGCTGATCTTCTGGCGCAGGTCAGCGGTTTGGGCGCGCGCCATCGCGCCAGTCTGCGCCGTGCGCTGGAGCGCCACCGCGTTGATCTGCGCTCAGTGGCGCGTGTGTTGCGCGGCGCCGAAGATGCGCTGGCGGTGCCGCGTCAGCGCTTGGACCGTGCGGGTGAGCGGCTGCAAGAGCGCCTGTCAGCGCGTTTGCGCGATCATCATGTGCGCTTGGGGCGCCTGTCGCAGCTTCTGGCGCGGCATTCGCCGCAAGCAGAACTCGCGCGGCGTGAAGGGGCACTCCACAATTTGCGCAGCAATCTGGTGCGGCTTGGGCCCCAGCTCGTGCAGCGGCGCGCCGAGCGTCTGGCGGCAACAGCAAAACTGCTCAATTCGCTGGGCTATCACAATGTGTTGGCGCGCGGCTTTGCGCTGGTGCGCGATGACAAGGGCCAGCCTGTGCGCGCCGCCGCAGGCGTCACGGCTGGTGCGCGCATCGAGGTTGAATTTGCCGATGGCCGGATCGGGGCTGTGACTGACGGGGGGGCGGAGGGCGCCAGCAGGGGAGAAAAACCACCCCGCAAGGCACCGGCTCGCGGGCAGGGCCAATTGTTTTAGGCGCGTCGGTTTTTCCCTCCCCCTTGTGGGGAGGGGCGACTCTGCGAAGCAGAGCGGGGTGGGGGTCGTGCGCTTTAGAACATGATGTGCGCGGTATATACCAGCAACAGACATCGCACGACCCCCACCCCTAACCCCTCCCCACAAGGGGGAGGGGAACGAAACCGGCGCTCGCACCGCGCGTCGAATTGTTGAACTTGAACAGCAATGACGTGCATCAAATCAGGCATGAGTCTTTGTTCCAGATCGTAGCGGCAGGCCGAGACAGCTAAGAAGATGCTGCCGGGAAGGAGCCGGACCATCATGCGGATTGGTTTTCTGTCGGATATTCATGGCAATCGCGAGGCTTTGGACGCGTGTCTGGCGCAGGCCGGGCGCCAGCGTGTCGATCGATTCGTCATTCTGGGCGATCTCGTCGGCTATGGCGCAGACCCGGTTTATGTCCTCGACAAGGTCATGGAGCTGCATGAGAAGCACGATGCGATCGTGCTGCTTGGCAATCATGATGCGGCGGCGATCACGGGCTCCATCGAGGGTATGAACCAATATGCGCGCGAGGCCATTCTCTGGACGCATGATGCGCTCGACCAGGCGCAGATCGGATTCTTGAAAAAGCTGAAATCGTCTTTTGAGGAAGAGGATCGGCTTTACGTCCATTCGGATGCCACCGCACCCGACCAATGGCGCTATGTCACCGATGTCACGAGCGCTGAGCGCTCTTTGCGTGCGACCCTGAAGCGGCTCACATTTTGTGGGCACGTGCATCGCCCGCAGCTCTATCATATGGCGCCGATGAAACCCGCTGTGGCCTTCAAGCCGCAGACCGGCACGCCTATCCCGTTAATGGGCAATCGCAAATGGCTCGCTGTGCAAGGCGCGGTCGGCCAGCCGCGCGATGAAAATCCGGCAGCAAGCTGGGGCGTTTTTGATACGGATCAAAACGAATTCACC